>JBASML010000059.1:0-2278 GCA_049656845.1 Syntrophaceticus sp. | reverse complement strand
TACGGATCGATCCCCGGATTTGCTGCAAGCAACGCATCCACAGTGATCCCGGTCGCCTGGGAAATCAGATAAAGAGTGTCCCCCGAACCCACTACCCAATAAACCCCTGAGGGACAAGGGGGTAGTTCCTCAGGCAGGCATAAAAACTGGCCGATCTGCAAATTATAGGGATCGACCCCTGGGTTTAAAAGCAACAGCTCATCTACTGATGTCCCCACTTCTCTGGCAATAGTGTACAGGGTATCACCTGCCCCCACTCGCCAGTAGCGACCAGAGGCACAAGGAGGTTTTGTTTGTTCCATCTTCATCACTCCAGTTTGATTTTTCCCCTGCAGCCGTTTTTTTAATGTTAACACCGCTCGCCCCCTGCAAAACAAAAAGGGCACAGAAAATCCATCATCTATAACATCCAGCAAAAGGAAACAGGCCGTAAAGCTATATTAAAAACATCCTCAGGTCTCAATCCATTTGTTGATTTGTAACCAACCAACAAAGTGCAGCAGGAGTCTTCAGATGTTAGACTGTGTGAATAATCGGTTGTTGTATCCACGCATCTTTAGCTCTGACCGCCCCATGCATAAAAACAAAAGCTGGAAAAGAGCACCTGCTGCAGGAGAGTTGCTTCAATATTCTATGCAGCAAAGGCAGCACCGTCCCAGCTAAATACAGCAATTTCAAGATGCCTGCCCCCTTTTTAAGAAAAATAAACCATCCCTGGCAATGGACACCACTGCTCATCCTGCACAAAAAAATAGGGACGGCCACAGCACCCGCTGTGCCACCATCCCTATAAGTATTACCTAAAGTTTTTTTCTAACAATCAGCCATTAACCACTAACAGCTTCTTTAAGTTCAAAGGTCAGTTTTTCCTCATCCGCATCCACGATAATCTCATCGCCGGGCTTGAATTTGCCGGCCAGCAGTGCTTCGGAGAGTTCATCCTCCACCATCCGCTGGATCACCCGGCGCAGCGGACGGGCACCGTATGTTGGGTCATAGCCTTTCTTGGCCAGAAATTCTTTGCTCTTTTGAGTGAATTCCAGGTGCAGCCCGAACTCTGCGATGCGTTTGCTGACGTTTTTGAGCATCAGATCCACAATCTCCGTCATATGCTCCTCTTCCAGAGCGTGGAAGACAATGATATCATCGACTCTGTTCAAAAACTCGGGTCTGAAGGTACGCCGCAGCTCATCCATAACCCGCTCCTTCATCGACTCATAATCCATATCATCCTTTTTCTCTCCGGTCTTGAATCCCAGACGGTTTCCACGGTGGATGATGTTCGCCCCAACATTAGAGGTCATGATGATCACTGTGTTCCGGAAATCCACGGTCCTGCCCTTGGCATCGGTAAGCCGTCCGTCCTCCATTACCTGGAGCAGGACATTGAAGACATCTGGATGCGCCTTTTCAATCTCATCAAAGAGCACAACTGAGTATGGGCGCTGCCGGACAGCCTCGGTCAGCTGGCCTGCCTCTTCATAACCCACATATCCCGGAGGCGCTCCCAGAAGCCTGGAGACGGTGTGTTTCTCCATATACTCAGACATATCAAATCGTACTATGGCTTCCTCATCCCCAAAAAGAGCCTCTGCTAAAGCTTTGGCCAATTCAGTCTTACCTACACCGGTTGGACCCAGGAAGATAAAGGAGCCAATGGGACGCTTTGGATCCTTAAGCCCAGCCTGCGCTCTCCTCACTGCACGGGATACAGCCTCAACTGCCTCATCCTGGCCGATTACCCGCTGATGCAGGATTTCCTCCAAATGCAGCAGCCGCTCAGACTCCTCCTCCTTCAGTTTCTGAACAGGGATTCCGGTCCAGCTAGAAACAATGGCTGCAATATCATCTTCAGTAACAATAGACTCATCCAACTGTTTGCGCTGCGCCCAGTTGTTCTTGATACGTTCTAATTCACTTTGCAACTTCTGTTCCTCATCCCGCAGTGACGCCGCCTTTTCAAATTCCTGGTTGACCACTGCTTCTTCTTTTTCCTTCCGCAGCAGCTCAAGTTTTTCCTCAAGCTCCTTCACATCCGGCGGAGCAGTATAAGCCTTGAGCCGCACCCGAGAAGCCGCCTCATCCATTAAGTCGATAGCCTTGTCAGGAAGGAAACGATCAGTTATATAGCGACTAGACAGCTTAGCGGCAGCTTTAAGGGCACTGTCAGTAATCTTAACCCGGTGGTGAGCCTCATAGCGATCCCTTAAACCCCTCAGGATCTCAATGGTCTCGTCCACTGTAGGCTCGCCTACCATAACAGGTTGGAAACGGCGCT
>JBASML010000058.1:0-2561 GCA_049656845.1 Syntrophaceticus sp. | reverse complement strand
TGTAGAGACTCTGCAGCTGTTTCTTGTAGTTTTTCGCACAGGTCCTGCAGCTCTACAAGATGTTTCTCCATGGCCTTATTGGACTCCACTGCCTCCCGCAGAATAGCTTCCAGATTCTCACTGTTAGAGCCTTTCAATAAGCGGTTGAGGCGTTTCCCTACAAGAAAAAAGCGTATATTCAAGATTAAGAATATTAAACACAGGAGCACCAGCACTCCAAATACAATAAAAAGTTCTTGATTTTCCTGAAACATTGCTGTTAGATCCATTGTTTTAGTTGAACCTCTTTTTGTAGTTTTTGCAATTAACTATAGTAGATTCCACATAAATTGCTTTTTTCCTCTAATAGATTCCAAAATATATCAAAATAATTGTCTGAACCCTTTCGCTGCTGACACCGCAGCCATATGAAACCTGGGATCCTCAGCAGGCAACTCTACCCCCTGGGCAGCAGAGGCCATCAAAGAGGCCTATACGGCTGCCCATAAGTTGGAGGTGCCGGTGAGTGCTGTTGTGGTGCAGGGGGAAAAGGTGATCGGCCGCGGCCACAACCTGCGGGAAAGGCTCGGGGATCCAACTGCTCATGCCGAGATTTTGGCTCTGCGAGGGGCAGCTTTGAGGCTGAAAAGCTGGCCGATAGCCAAAATCATATAATCTTGCGGATAAACTTGGCGTGACCAGGGAATGCTGTTCCCGGCAATTCGCAACATCCGCCTTCCTGCTTTCGACATCTTTTTTCGGGTATTTTCTTTTATTCTTTTTCTGGCTTTCGATAAATCATAATAAATTCATGAATCTTATTTACCCGGAACACATGGGGGTAGCCCAGGGGCCGCAGATTGTTGTACTCCTGTCTTCTATCCCAGATAATAAGATCATCCAAGAAAAACCCCAGATTCTCCATTACTGCTGTGAGATCCATATGCAGGGGATAAAAACGAGGCCCCTTTCGGATATCCATAACAACTACAATACAGTAGGACTTTGGAGTAAGGCAGTTGTAGACATGCCCAAAAACAGAGGCCAGAGAATCCAGGAACTCCAGGTAGCTTTCAATATTGCCCAGATCCGCAGCATGATCACCATAGTAACGGAGGGGCTTGCCATCTGCACTTCGGCGCTGGCGCAGGATATTCCAGTATGGAGGTGAGGTAATGCAGAGTCCTGCACTACCAGGAGACAGGTAGTTGTTCATCCTGCGGGCATCATCCGCTATCAGCCTCGGATAATATGCCTGCTCACCCGGAATCTGGGCAAGACGCTTTTTTGTCAGATCAAGATATTCCGGCACAATCTCAAAACCCACAGAAGGGATATTATAGCGATATGCAGAGCAGAGTGTGCTCCCACTCCCCAGGAAAGGATCCAGTACCAGGCCCTTTTGCCCGCGATAGAAGACCTCGACCAGGCGGTCGGTGAGGGCTGTAGGAAACATGGCCGGATGTCTCATACTGCGCTCCTCCGCGGTTTTGATAAGATCATCCCAGATACTGATCGAGTAGCGAAGCCATGTTTTACCATCGAGGTCTGAAATTTTGTCTCTGTCCTTGGCGTTTTCCGACTCTTTAGTTTTGCCATCCTGGGGATCCAATAAAAAGACCACCTTTCATATAACATTTTTCTTCTGCCAACTCATGACCGCAGGAAATTGAGGTTGGCTGTCGATAACAGCATACATCCTTTCATTCAACTGAGAGATGTATAATGCAATTGACCCTCACAGATAAATTTATCAATCCTTAAATCTGGTTCAAAAAAACATCAAGGGTGTTTTTATTAAATAGTTAATACTACCGCGACAGGTTCCAAATTATTTTTGAAGGATTAACACTTTGAAGCTCTCGTGTTTTTTAAAGCGCATAAAAACCTATTTGATCATGCATTTTTCGCCGTAATATTCATGCCGCTGGGCAAAGGGATGGCCTATAAACCATACTATCAACTATAAGAAGGTGTTTTGGTTTGAGCAACCGCAATTTCTTGACAGCCAGCAGCAGCTAAAACCGATGTGCCACAAAATTTTATTTGGGCTTTTCCACAGATCAAACCACATAAAGAGAGCTTGCTGAACAGCAAGCTCTACCTATCATCCAACTAATCAGCTTTCCTGGTCAGCTTTGCAGGTAAAACAGCAGCTCTAGCAAGCGATCCAGCTCATCACCGCTGTAAAAATCGATTTCGATTTTTCCTCCCTTGCGCCCCTTTTTTATTTTCACCTTGGTCCCCAGCAGCCGGCGCAGACGGTCCTCCGCATCTGTCAATTCATAATCCTGCTCTTTTTTCCTGGGCTTCTCTTTTTTCTGTTTAAGCAAACGCATGGCGGCTTTTTCTGCTTCCCTGACCGTGAGATTTTTTTCAACTATCTCCATGGCTAGATTCAATTGCTGTTGGGGGTCCGGAACTCCTAGAAGGACTTTCCCATGCCCAACGCTCAGCTTACCTTGTACCAATAAGCCCTGAATCTTTTCAGGTAACTGCAAAAGCCGCAGGCTGTTAGCAATAAATGACCTGCTCTTGCCAACACGCAAAGCGATTTCTTCCTGGGTCAGTTGAAACTCATC
>JBASML010000057.1:0-12851 GCA_049656845.1 Syntrophaceticus sp. | reverse complement strand
CTTTTCAAATTGCTTTGACACTTTAATCAATTAAAATCAAATATTAAAACCAAGAGAGCCTAATATTAGGCTCTCTTGGTTTTAATATTTGATTTTAATTGATTAAAGTGTCAAAGCAATTTGAAAAGAAGTATAGGGTTACGCATCATTTAGAAGTTTGTATTCTTCAATTTTCCTATATAGTGTTGATCTGCTGATTCCCAGTTGTTCAGCAGCTTTTGAAATATTGTTATTTGTTTTCTGCAAAACATGGTGAATCATTATTCTCTCTATATTTTTGAGGGTGAAGTTGTTTTCTGCTCTATCAGGGGTTACATGTTCTGGATAAATTTGATTGGAAGTAACAGAAACCCCACGATGGATATCTTCGGGTAAATCATCTGGCTTGATTACTCCGTCTGTACATATACTTACCGCATAAAACATGGCATTTTCCAGCTGTCTTATATTACCTGGCCAGCTGTAGCTAATTATTTCTAAAGCCGTCAATTCGCTTAAGGATGGAGCAGTTTTTTGCTGTTTCTTGGCTGTGGCATTAATAAAATGTTGAGCTAGAATTAGGATGTCAGTTTCTCGATCCCGCAGGGGTGGAATGTTAATGGTTAGTGCCTTCAAGCGGTAGTACAGGTCTTCGCGAAATTGGCCTTTTTCCACTAAATGCAGCAGGTTTTTATTTGTAGCGGTAATTAATCTGAAATCTACGGGCACATAATGGTTAGCTCCAATTCTCATGACTTTTCCTTCTTCCAATACCCGGAGAAGCACTGGTTGTAGTTCCATCGGCAGATCTCCGATTTCATCCAAAAATAGAGTTCCACCGTCAGCCAATTCAATTTTACCCTGCTTTCCGTGGCGTTTGGCGCCGGTAAATGCCCCGCCTTCATAGCCGAACAGTTCGCTTTCAATTAATGTATGAGGGATAGCTGCACAGTTTAATGCAATAAAGGGCCCGTTAGGCCTACTTTCATTGTGAATTGCTTGAGCAAAGAGCTCTTTTCCTGTACCGCTTTCACCCTGGATAAGTAAATTAGCATTTAAGTGTGCAAATTTTTTAGCTATATCAATTGATTTTTTTAGTTGATGAGAGTTTCCTATGATGTCATCGAAGGTATATGTAGCTTTTAGGCCATTATTCTGATTAACTAACTTTCTGGCTTGGTGAAATTGGTTAAAGGTCAAAACACAGCCGTAAATGTTGCCGTATTGGTCTTTTATTGGCTGTACTGAGTGCAGGTGTAGCCGTTGATTAGTTTTTTCATATAATATTACAGTGTTACTGATCGATTTTCCTGTCTCTAATACGGATTTTATAATAGATTGCTTACCCAAAATAGATTCAATGGACATACCTACAAGATCTTTGTTTATATAATTTAGAATCTTTCTGGCAGGCAGATTTGCTTTGTTAATAATTCCATCCTTGTTGGTGGTGATTACTGCTTCATCGGTAGTTTCAAGGGTAACACTGAGCAATTCCTTATTTAATGCTAATTGGAATTCATTTTGAACAGCCCAAGCCATGGAGATTACCAAACCTAATGAGTGTGACGTTTGGTGCTTGAAACTCGGGCTTACAATACAAAGTGTCCCTGCCAAATTGCCGTTAGAATCGAAAATGGGAGCAGATGAACAAGAAATTTGTTCATATTTTTCACAGTAGTGCTCTGACCCACATATTTGCATAGGAGTCTTAGTAATCAGGCTGATTCCGTGAGCACAAGTACCTATTGTTTCTTCTGTCCAAATTGAGCCTGGAACCAGGCGGAATCTTTTGTTTTGCTGTTCTAAAATTTTTTTGCCTCCTTCAATAACACGCAGCATGACCCCCTCTTCGTCGGTCAAGAGAATAATGCACTCCGAATCAGATAGCATTGTTTCTAGCTGGCTAATGTATGGGTCGGCAGCATTAAGCAGTAAATCATTTTTTCTTAGTAGTTCTTCCAAGGCGGTCTCTTCTAAAACGGGTCCATAGTTGTAGTTAAAGAGATCTAGCCCGTAATTATAGGATCTAATCCATGACTCAACAACTTCAGACCGTACTAAATCTACCTGAGAGCTGCTGATGCGTTGATGGATTACGTCTAATTTTTGTTGTTTGATTTTTTCCATAAGGATGAGATCTTGTTGATTGAGTGACTGGGTAAGGACATTCCTGTTAGCGATCATGGGGCTGAGTATATTTTCCAAAGATTTTGCCATCTGCTATCACTCTCTTTATTTTAGTTGTGTGTTATAAGTTAGCCAATAGTCGTGCTTGTATAGTCATCTTGTGTACTATAATAACACAAAAATAAGCTACACTGTCGTAAATAGTGATTTGTTTTGAGAAAAACCCGCCCTGCAGATAGTCGATATTTGTCAGAAAACTATGATAAATGCCTTAACAATCCGCTCCAGCTGCTTCTGGTATGCTTTTTGCTCACAATATAACAAAGTGATTATCAGTAAATCATTAAAAAATGATTGTTCTGGGAGGGGAGTGATTGTTACTGTGGTACCAAGAGATACTTATAGGTTGGTAGATGGAGTGCTGGATGAAGGGCTGCCTTTTGTAGCCTCCTACCTGGAAAATAAAATCAGCAGATCAATCATCATCACTGATAATAATGGGAAGATACACTATCCGAATACCAGAAGTGTTTTCCAAATCGAGGATGCATTTGTTCAAATATCAATTCCGATTGTTAAAAAAGAATATTATTATCAGGAGCAGAACTGCTCCCTTTATTACCGTATCGAGTACAAAGGTTCATATGCGTTTGTTGTAGTTAATGACATTCCTCAAGAGCTGCTGTGTCAAGCGATTTCAATTCTTAGAGGAGCTAGGCTGGCTGTAAAATGCTACTTTACAAAAATTAATAAAAATAAAAAAGAATTTGAAAAAAAATTAGTGGAATACCTATTTTTGAAGAGTACTGACAGTATTAATGATGTGATCAGATTAAGTGAAAGGGAATTAGAACCTGGCAGGCATTATTTGGTGCTATTAATGGAAGTTGAGCGAAATAGAGAAATTGATTGGCAACTGCTTTGTTCATATGCCTGTGAGTATTTCAAAAGAAAGAGTATTGATGTAATAAGCGTTTATTGGAAAAATTATTTGCTGGTTATCGTACCGGCTTTAAAAACAGACATCTTGGAAAAAGATTTGGAATCACTTAACCTAGAGGATGTCAAGAAGTTTAAAGAGGTTATTGAAAATAAATTTAGTATCATTACCTCTCTGGGTATAGGCCAAACATATCCATTAGAAAAGCTGTATCAGAGCTTTGAGGAAGCGCGTGTTGCCTTGACATTACCCAGGCTTATGAAGAAAAAGGAATTTATACAGTATTTTTCTGAGCTGGGCATCTACAGTTTTGTCTTCTCTCAGTCGCTGAAAAAGATAAAAAACTACTGCCTAAAAACCTTGGGACCGCTAATAGAACAGGATAATGATACTGACTGCTCATTACTGCCAACCATTAGAACTTTGCTTGATTCAGGGTTCAGTATGAAATCAACTGCGGATAGCCTGCATATTCACGTCAATACCCTTTATTACCGGATAAACAAAATTGAGCAGCTGCTGGATCTGGATCTTTCTAAAATGAGTGCACAGGTAGAATTATATACTGCTATCAAAGTTTGGGATACCCTTAAAATAAATGGCTTTATCTATGCTGATGAAACAGGCCATCGAATCAAATTAGAATCAACCAGAAAAATTTCCATCCTCCATAAAACATCTAGGGGAAACCAAATGGAAACAACTGGATGGTAACAGCCACCTAGGAAGAACTGGGATATGCGTTGAACTAACACTTAGCTGATAGCTCTGAAAATATAATTTCATCAATGGGCAAAATATTAGCAAGAAACTAACTGGATCAAGAATGCAGCTAAAATTATGGCAGGGAATGCCTGTATTCATCTAGAAATAGATAGGAGTTCTGTTATACCGCACCGTACTACTAAACACCGTACCGCAGGGAGAAGTAGCATGATTAGTGATATAGGGGAAATAATTTTAGCTTGCGCAGAAAGCTCTTTTTTAGAGGTTACTGTATTTGTAGGATGTATTCTCTTATTATTCGGCTATATCAATTATGTACAGCAGGGGGATTTTCAGCAGGCAATTGAAAAATCAAAGAAATATCAACCCCTGTTTGGGGCGTTGTTGGGGATTATTCCTGGCTGTGGGGGATCAATTTTTTTAATGCCACTTTATGTAAAGGGTACTGTTACTTTTGGTACAGTTATAGCTACTTTGATTGCTACAGCAGGGGATACGGCCTTTGTTATAATGACTCAGGCGCCAACAGATTTTCTGATAGTTACAGCAATCTGTTTTATTGTTGGCATCATTACGGGTTATATCGTAGATTATTACAAGATAGGGGATTGGGTACAGAGAACATCTACTGTGCCTGAGATAAGCAACTTGGCTGGGGTGCATAATGAGGCAGAAACTTATTTGAACGGGTTGTATTCTGATTACCCAGATGCCTGTCGTTCTAGAGAGCTGAAACATCTTGGGCATGAAGAGGGAGATAAAGTAGATTTATTCCTCCATCACCAGGAACCCCTAGATCCCAGCCGATTACGGTATAGGGTTACCCATAATGCATATGTCATATTTTGGCTTATTATAGCTGTAGGACTTGTGCTGAGGCTCCTGGAGTTAGTAAAGATAGATATCGGCACACTGTTAGGAATCCCTAATCTAGGTGTTATTGTGGGTGCTGTGGGTACCGCCGCAACTATTTTGTATGTGATTATCTCGCAGAGATTAGTCAAAGCCCAAAGCCATGAAGATGTAGAGCACAAATTATTTTCTATCAAAGAGACATTTATTCATAATGCACAGGAAACCGCACTTGTTGGCACTTGGGTGTTTGCGGCTTATTTAGTTTATGATTTAGGGGTTTATTTAGCCGGGGGAGTCGATGTAGTGTCCGCAGCCATGGCCTCTGCAGGATTAGCCTCTGTTATATTGGGGGTTTTAATAGGGATGATTCCTGGCTGTGGCCCTCAAGTAGTTTTTGTATCTTTGTACTTAAAGGGAATGTTCCCCTTTGCCGCACTGCTAGCCAACACTATTTCTCAAGATGGAGATGCCCTTTTCCCTTTATTTGCCCTTCATCCCAAGTCTGCCTTATTGGCTACTGTGCTGAGCACCATACCCGCACTGATCATAGGAATAATCGCTTACTGGATAGAGTTAGGTTTTTTTTAAAACAGGTAAGGTAGTAGGTACAGGAGCATCCGAGCCAGGCTGTAAACAAAACGGTTTAGGCCTGATATTTTCCGATGCTTTTTTACATAATAAGAGTAAAAAATAAGCAACATAGAGGTAATTCCCATCAAATCCATAAAGGGTAAATAATGTCCCCAGGGTGTACAGGAGACAGTCCCCACTGTTTGCATCATTAAAGCAAAAAGCAATTATGCTCTGGGGTTCCGGGGTTCTGCTGGGGAGGGAATAATGTTATAATAGTGTAGAAGTTGGATGAGAGGCTGAAGGCAGTGGGGCGGGAGAAGACAAAATATTTTTGTGGTGAATGTGGTTACGAAACAGGTAAGTGGCTGGGGCGTTGTCCTGGCTGTGGAACCTGGAATTCTTTCTGTGAGGCTCCTGTTTCTAAAAAAGGATTTGCAAAAGTTTCGGGTTTGTCCTCGGCTCAAGAGGCAGCCCCTTTAATTTCTTCAGAATGTGAGGATGGCCCTCCAGATGAGCGCATCCCTAGCTGTTCCGGGGAATTGGATCGTGTCCTGGGTGGAGGGATTGTACCTGGCTCTGTGGTTCTGCTGGGTGGTGCCCCGGGTATCGGGAAGTCCACACTTCTCCTTCAGTTAGCTGCTTTTATAGCGGAAAAGAGAGGGCTTGTTTTATATATTTCAGGGGAGGAGTCCCGCCAGCAGGTGGAGATGCGGGCACGGCGCCTGAAGGTGTCAGCGGAGCGCCTTTATTTCTTAGCGGAAACAAACCTGAATGATATTTGCAGGGCAGTTGAGGAGCTTTCACCGGTTTTAGTGATCGTTGACTCCATTCAAACCACATACCATACCGAATTACCCCTACACCCCGGAAGTGTTGGCCAACTCCGGGAGTGTACAGCTGAAATAGTGAGGCTTGCTAAAACCTGTGGCAGTGCTTGTTTTTTGGTGGGGCATGTGACAAAGGAGGGGGCACTGGCGGGGCCCAAGGTCTTGGAGCACATGGTGGATGTAGTTCTGTCTTTTGAAGGGGAGCGACACCAGAACTTGCGGCTTTTACGCGGAGTGAAAAACCGTTTTGGTGCAACAGATGAAGTGGCGGTTTTTGCAATGGGAGAAGAGGGGCTGCAAGAGGTGGACAATCCTTCTGCTCTTTTTCTGTCAGAAAGAGCTGTGGGTGGGCCTGGTTCTGTGGTTGTGGCAGCTTTAGAGGGAACTCGCCCAATCCTTGTGGAGATACAGGGGCTTGTTTGTCCTACAGCTTTTGGGTCTCCACGCCGCGCTGCTACAGGTGTCGATTACAATAGGGTGGTTTTAGTTGCTGCGGTACTGGAAAAGCGACTGGGGTTTTCCCTTGCTAGCCAGGATCTTTATGTAAATGTTGTGGGTGGGCTTAAGGTTATAGAACCTGCTGCTGACCTGGGTATAGCTGTGGCTCTGGCATCCAGCTACCATAATAGTGCGGTAGCAGAGGATACAGTAATACTGGGGGAGGTAGGGCTTACAGGAGAAGTCAGGGGTGTAAGTTTTATGGAACAGCGTGTTAAAGAAGTTGTGCGGTTGGGTTTTAGGCGTGTTATGGTTCCGGTGAGCAGCCTGAAGCTACGGGATAAGTTTAAGATCCTTGATTTTATGGGAGTTAGGACAGTGCAGGACGCTCTTGATCGGTTGATTTAGTTGTTTAGGGGGATATGGCTTTGAGAGAGGAACAGGTACAGAGGTTGGATGAACAGGTTGTTGCCAAAGAAGAAAAGGTTAAGTCAACAGGACGGGAAGATTCCAAAGATGCGCGAGAGGGCAAGGATGAAAAGCTGAAAGAAGGAAAGGATGAAAAAAAGGAGCCCAGGGATGAAGAGGATGGCAGTATTATTAGCGCACTCAAGTTGGTAGCCCCAGGTACCCCTCTCAGGGAGGGCTTAGACAGCATTTTGAGGGCCAAGACTGGGGCGTTGATTGTTATTGGTGACGGCGCAGATATAATGAATGTGGTTGAGGGTGGGTTTCATCTTGATGCAGAATATACCCCTCCTAGTCTTTACGAACTTGCGAAAATGGATGGAGCTATAGTTCTCAGCAAGGATACCAGGAAAATTCTTTATGCTAATGCACAGTTGATCCCTGATCCTTCTATTCCTTCGGTGGAAACAGGGATTAGGCACCGGACTGCAGAGAGAGTGGCACGCCAAACAGGTAGCTTAGTGATTGCTATATCACAGCGACGTGGGGTGATTACACTTTACAGGGGCGTCAACCGCTACAGCTTGCAGGATATTAGTGTTATTTTATCTAAGGCGAACCAGGCTGTTCAAACCCTTGAAAAATATAAACGTGTCCTGGATAAAGCATTGGTGAATCTAACAGCGCTTGAGTTCGAGGACATAGTTACTATTTATGATGTGGTTTGGGTGGTACAGCGTGGAGAAATGGTCTTGCGCATCGTACGGGAACTACAGAATTACATAAGCGAGCTTGGCACAGAAGGGCGCCTGATTATCATGCAGGTGGAGGAATTGGTGGCCAATGTTTATGATGAGCTTATTTATGTGATCCGGGATTATTTGGACGGTGGGCATAAAAAAGCTGCGGATGTCTTGCAAACTATCGGTACCTGGTCTTCAGATGAACTGCTGGAGCTTTCCAACATCAGCCGCTTATTTGGGTGGGGTTCCGGGGCAGGTGTACTGGATATTGCTGTACACCCTCGGGGATATCGTGTTTTACAAAGGATACCCAGGCTTCCGGCTCCTATCATTGATAACCTGGTCAAAACTTTTGGAAGTTTTCAGCATATACTCGAAGCTTCCATTGAGGAACTTGACGAAGTAGAAGGCATTGGGGAGGTCAGGGCAAAGGCCATCAGAAACGGGCTGCGTCGTTTGCAAGACCAGGTGATGTTGGAAAGATATATGTAAGTTTGCCTTTAAGTGGCAGAAAAAAGGGCTAGTGATAGTAACAGCAGCCCTTAGGTAAGTATGCATTCATAATTCCTATTCTTTTAATCAAATTGTTCAGGTGAAGTTGAAGATTCTGAGTGTTGAAAGCTTGTTATGCTCTTTAAGGAAGATATCGTAGAGGTTTAGATTCAGTAGATTACAAAGGGCTGCCATATAGAATAGGGTTTTTCCTAGTTCTGTTTCTACCATTTCTCTGCAATTAGGGCAAAGTTCTCCATTGAGATGGCTTCCGAAATAATCTTTGAGTTCTAGAAGGGAGATATCCTGCGGGATTTCTTGCTTTTTGGCATCGATGCTGACGCAGCCACATCCAGTAACTGCTTTGATTGTTGCTCTGTTGGTGCGGGCACAAGCTTCCTGGAATTTAGAGAGAACGTCCAAAACACTGTGGTGGCGAATTAGTAGTTCGGAAACGGCATTTTGGAATTCATCACAGATCAGGTCTTTCATCAAACAGACCTCCTCACACCTGATGCTCTGTTTTAAATTAATTATAGTCCTAGCTGTCTTGTGTTGTCAATGCTGTTCAAAATAAGTTTAAATAAGTTGATAGTGAATGCTATTTGCACTTCCGATTCCTTGTATTATTACCAATGGCCAACGCCAACCACCAACCTCAACCCCCTGTTTTTGACAGCCAATGTCACTTCTGGTATAATGGATATAAGAAAACTCCAGGAGGCCGGAATGATGTTTAAGGTTGGAGATTATATCGTTCACCCAATGCACGGCGCCGGGGTTGTGGAGGCACTTGAAAAACGAGGGGAGCAGAAACAGATTTATTTTGTTCTCCGTCTTTTTTCAGGTAACTTGAAGGTGCTTGTGCCAGCCGATAAGACTGATCAAATCGGGGTGCGCCGTGTGATTCCGGAAAACGAAATTGATAGTGTATTAAAAGTTCTTCAAAGAGATGACCAAGAAAAAACTATCCCAAACTGGAACCACCGCTACAGGGCTAACCTTGAAAAGATCAGAACAGGCAATATTTTTGCTGTTGCAGAGGTTGTGCGCACACTCATGCGTCAGGACCAACGGAAGGGGCTGTCTTCAGGAGAAAAGAGGATGTTGGAAAGCGCCTTTCAGATTTTGAGTAGTGAGCTTGTCCTGGCGGGTAACATGGATGAGATTGAAGCAGAAACCTTGATTAAAGAGGCAGTTGCCGGGGGATAGGAAGTAAGGCGCCTGAGCATTACGGGCGCTTTTCTTATATATTTTGACAAACTATTCGCTTGCTGTAGCGGAATATTTTACGTATAATGGAACATGTAGTCAATCATAATAAGGATATATTGTTATTAAGGAAAGGAGGTGACAAGATGTTGAGGAAGGTTATCAGGGTCATTTTAGGTTTAGTCGGGGCAGGAATTGGGTATTCTTTAAGCTATTTGCTTGCTCGTCTGGATTTCATCAATGAACTAGTAGCCAGTACAGGTTATGCCTGGTATTCTATTGTGGGTTTGCTGGTACTGGTTGGTGGATTCGCAGGCTTTATGCTGGCACCAAGATTAATTGAAATTACACTGCAGATGGTTGATTTCTTTGAAAGTTTGCTGCAGCGCACACCGGTACAGGATTTAATTGGAGGTGCCTTTGGACTTATCATTGGTCTTGTTATCGCCAACCTTCTTGGAGCTCCTATGAAGAACATTCCCTTGGTTGGCCCTTATATTCCCATTGTTTTCAGTATTCTTTTTGGATATCTGGGTGCAAGTGTAGGTGTTAAAAAGAAAGAGGAATTGACTGGGTTGTTGCATGGGTGGAGAACAGGGTCGAAACAGGGGCGTGTTGGAGGTAAAAACGATTATAAAGTACTTGATACTAATGTAATTATCGACGGCAGGATTTCAGATATCTGTCGGACGGGCTTTCTGGAAGGTACTCTTATTGTTCCACGCTTTGTTTTGGAAGAACTTCAGCATATAGCTGATTCTTCTGACCTGCTCAGGCGTAATAAGGGGCGTCGGGGTTTGGACATTTTGAACCAGATGCAAAAAGAGCAGGGGATGAAAATCGAAATCCGGGATTTCGATGGGGTGGACACCAAGAAAGATGTTGATTACAGGCTGATTCAGGTCTGTAAGCGGCTGGGCTGTCCGGTTATAACCAATGATTACAATCTTAATAAGGTAGCTGAGCTGGTTGGTGTGCAGGTACTCAATATCAATGATCTGGCTAATGCTGTTAAACCATTATTCCTACCAGGCGAAGAAATTTCCAAGGTGGATGTGATTCGGGATGGCAAAGAGGCCGGACAAGGGGTTGCCTACCTGGAGGACGGTACCATGATCGTTATCGAGGGAGGCAAAAGGTGCATCGGCCAGCGCATTAATGTGGTGGTCACCAGTGTCTTACAGACTTCAGCAGGCCGGATGATATTTGCCAAACCCAAGACACCTTTCAAAAATTCATCTTCGTCCGGGCACTACCATGAGGTGAAAGTTATTGGATAGGGTCGGAGGAATTATTGTTGCTGCTGGCAGGGGGAACCGCATGGGTTCCCCCTTAAATAAGGTCTATCTGCCCCTGGGTGATGATCCGGTGCTCCTACACTCTCTCAGGGTTTTTGAGAACTCTAGGTTAATAGATTCTTATGTGGTTGTGGTAAGTAAGAGTGATCTTTCCTTTTGCCGCACACTTCTCAGCTCATATTCCCTGACAAAACTGGTAGGTTTTGCAGTAGGGGGAGAGACCAGACAGGAATCTGTTGCTGCGGGTTTAGATGCTCTTTCCCCGGAATGTGGGCTTGTTGTTGTTCACGATGGGGCACGCCCTCTGCTTTCACAGAGTGTCTTGGAAGGGGCGGTACAGCAGGCTGTAGATGTAGGAGCGGTTGTGGTAGCTGTTCCAGTCAAGGATACCATCAAGATTGTGGAAAATGAAAGTGTTAAAAGCACACCGGAGCGTTCTTCACTATGGATTGCTCAAACACCCCAAGTGTTTCGCAGGTCACTGCTTCAGGATGCCCTGGAAACTGCCAGGGTTTCTGGTTATGAGGGGACAGATGATGCTTCCTTGGTGGAGTGGATGGGGAAAGAAGTAAAAATCTGCCCGGGGAGTTATGAGAATATCAAGATTACCACACCGGAAGACTTTGCTATCGCCCAGGCACTCTTAGGGATAGATATAAATGAAAAAATGGTAAACCGTACTGGTTTGGGATATGATGTGCATCCCTTCTGTGAGGAACGCCTGCTTTATTTGGGAGGGGTGGAGATCCCAGAAGGCCCTGGCCTGAGTGGGCATTCAGATGGGGATGTTCTCCTGCATGCTTTAATAGATGCCTGCCTTGGGGCAGCGGGGCTACCTGATATTGGGCATTACTTTCCTCCTTTGGATCCCCGCTGGAAGGATGCATCCAGTCTGGCACTGTTGGGTATTGTGAGAGGGATGCTGGCCAAAGAGGGGTACCATGCTGTGCAGGTGGACATTACAGCAGCTGCTGAAAAACCGCGGCTAGCTCCCTACCTGGAAGAGATCCGTGGGCGTATTGCTGCTGTACTGGGTATTTCCCCTGCTGCAGTGGGGCTGAAGGCTACAACAACAGAGGGGCTTGGATTTGTAGGCAGGGGTGAGGGAATCGCCTGCTGGGCTATTGCAACAGTACAGGGCAGAAAAAGGGAACCCTCTCTCATTTAAGGAGAGGGTTAACCTGTGCCATATTTATATCTCCAATTATTTGAGCTTAAAGGTCAAAAATAATTGAATTAACAAACCTCCCAGAACGACGAACAGGAGGATTAGTGCTCCCCACATGATATAATTGCCCATTGCATCTCCCATTGTTCATCCCTCCCTTCTATCCATAGTATAAGCAAGAACTATGCCAGTTAAAACTAGGTTAAAAAGGGGATATTAGCTTTACTTTGCAAGGGAATGATGTTTCATTAACTCAATATGTTTCAAATATGAAACAATATATTGTTACAAATGCAACATAATAGATTAGCCTATTTCTATTATTGCCATTATTAGTGTTTAATACATATGTATTAAACACTTTTTATATATTGTATTTTTTCATGCGTCTCCAAAGGGTTGTCCGGCTAATCCCTAAGATTTGAGCAGCCCTTGTTTTGTTGCCTTTGGCAGCTGTAAGAGCGCTCATAATTGCTTTTTTGTCATAACTGGCTCTTGTTTTTTGCTGTGGTGAGTGATCGGTTTCAACTTGGGGTTGCTGGGATGAAAGGGGATAGGGTTCTGATGGGGTAATAATTAGTGATTCTGCTACAAGGTCAGCAGAAATATAGTCGCCATCGGTCAGAATAACTAGACGCTCCATAATGTTTTGGAGTTCTCTAGTATTCCCTGGCCAATCATGGGCATAAAAAAGGTCCATACCCTTTGCTTCAATTCCCTTAATGTTTTTCTGAAACTTTTTGTTGGAAATGTTTAAGAAGTGATTTACCAGGACCGGAATGTCTTCTCGCCGTTCCCTTAAGGTTGGAATTACCAAAGTGAGTACATTGATTCTGTAAAAAAGGTCAGCCCTAAATAATTTTTCAGCTACCAATCTTCTTAGGTCGCTGTTGGTGGCAGCAATTACACGCACATCCACTGTGACCAGGCGGTCGCCTCCCAAGGGCATGATCTCATATTCCTGGAGCACTCGCAGTAGCCGAGTCTGGAGCTTATCAGACATTTCACTGATCTCATCGAGGAAGATGGTGCCCCCATTGGCCATTTCAAAAAGGCCCTTTT
>JBASML010000056.1:0-5900 GCA_049656845.1 Syntrophaceticus sp. | reverse complement strand
TAGTAACTCCCCAGTCCTGCCCTGCGGATCTCTTCTGGTTTTGCTCCCTTCATCAGTTTGTAAACCATTGTAGCGATCATCTCCCAGTGGGCGAGTTCCTCTGTGCCGATATCGGTCAAAACACCTTTAGCTCTGCCAGTAGGCATGGAGTAGCGCTGAGAGTGGTAGCGGACGGCAGCGGAAAGTTCCCCGTTGGGACCGCCGAACTGAGTTAATAAAAATTTAGCCATGGGCAGGTCTTTTTTGCTTACACGTACAGGATACTGGAGTTTCTTTTCATATAGCCACATATATATCCCTCCTAATACTCAATTTCCCAGGGCCAGGGTTCGTCAATCCACTGCCATACATGAGAATGGACAGGACCCGAATGGCCGAAGTTAACAAGTGGGCCGTACTTATTTTCGTAGGCCTTTCTTGCTTTTTCATAACGAACTGCCAAATCATTGAAGGTTTCGATGGCTTGTGTATCACAGGGGTGAGTATCCAGGTAGAGATTGAGTTCTACAAGGGCAAACTCGAGCTCTTGGAGTTCTCGCAGCATTCTTACACACATTTGGTCCATTTTTTACACCTCACAGTCCTGGGGATATTTATAGTGGTGTGGATAGGGATGATATAGTTCGGGAAAGAGTGTCCCCTTTTGGAGGGCTTCTCGTAGAGTAAACATTTCCCGGACTGACATTTGCGGTGGTACATAAGCTGTGGCCAACCGCAGGCGTGGGTAGCCTGTGTGGTAAAGAGCATCAGCGGCATTTTCGAGAATGCCGTTTTCTTTTTCAGTCATTTTTTCTACCCCCTTTGGGCCCCCCTACGTAACCAGGTAAGCCCATTTTTACCATATTGTATGCAGTGGATGGATAAACAGTGAATTATAGTTTTTTTTGGGATACACTCAGGGCTTTTTCATCAGAGCCATATATATGTATGGTAGAAGGTTTGGGAGTTGCTCTGGGGAACAGCCTGCCTTAGTTGGGGTTTTTAGCGCACAGATTACCCGCTTCGGTTCTTTTCAGAGCAGGGATGCGGCGATTTTTGATGCGTCAGTTCTGGTTTCCGCGTCATGCACTTGACAAATTAATACTTACCAGTATAATAAGATTTACAATCGCATATGTGCATTTTCTCAGGTGCCCCGCAGGGGAGAATAGGGAACCGGGTGAGATTCCCGGATGGACCCGCCACTGTAAGCAGATACGATTCTGGCATAGCCACCGGATGGTTCACCATACCGGGAAGGGCCAGGGGAGGTTAAGCTGCTAAGTCAGGAGACCTGCCTGAGAAAACTTAATCACGCCTCGCGGTGGGGTAGTGTTAAGCTGGGTGATGGTAAAATCCACGCTGATATCAGTGTGGATTTTTTATTTTTGTAAAACAAATCAAAAAAGGAGGGCGTGTTTGATGAGTTTGCTGGAAAGCGCTGTAGAGGGCAAAACAACTGCTGCAATGGAACAGGTAGCTCTGAAAGAGGGAGTCAGCACTGAATTTGTACGGGAGAGGATAGCTTCAGGGGCCATCGTGTTGCTTGGGAGCAGCAGATGCCAGAATGTTCAGCCTGTGGGAATAGGTCAGGGATTAAAAACCAAGGTGAGTGCCAGTATCGGCCTCTATGGAGAGGAAAGCAGCATAGATGCTGAAGTAGATAAAATATGTGCCGCTGTAGAAGCGGGTACAGATGCCATTATGGATTTGAGTGTGAGCGGTGACATCGATCAGATGCTCAAAAAAACCCTGGAGACCACATCTACTCCTGTGGGCACATTACCTCTCTACCAGGCCCTGGCAGAGGCCGGCAAGAAATATGGGTCTTCAACGAAGATGGAAGTAGATGAGCTGTTTGAGGTTATTGAGCGCCATGCTGCTCTTGGTGTTGATTTTCTTGCTCTGCACTGTGGTATGACGATGAGTATTGTGGAGCGGGCAAAAAACACAAGGAGGCTGGATCCCCTTGTCAGTTATGGGGGCTCTCACCTGATCGGCTGGATGGTAGCCAATAAAAAGGAAAACCCGCTCTATGAACATTTTGACCGGGTGCTGGATATCGCTAAAAAGTATGATGTTGTCTTGAGTTTTGCTGATGGGATGAGGCCAGGCTGTCTGGCGGATGCGTTGGATGCTGCTCAGGTTGATGAGATGGCTATCCTCGGTGAACTTGTAAAAAGAAGCCGGGATGCCGGTGTGCAGGTAATGGTGAAAGGGCCTGGTCACCTGCCTATCAATAAGTTAAAAGAAACTGTGGTGCTGGAAAAGAACCTCTGCCATGGGGCGCCGTACTTTGTCTTTGGCCCGCTGGTCACTGATCTTGCTGTGGGCTACGACCAGATCAATGCAGCTATTGGGGGGGCTCTCAGTGCCTGGGCCGGGGCGGAATTCCTTTGTTATGTGACTGCTGCTGAGCATGTGGGGATTCCTAACCGTGACCAGGTACGGGAGGGTGTGATTGCTGCCCGGATAGCCGCCCATGCTGGTGATGTTGCCAGAGGGCTGCCAGGAGCCCGGGAGTGGGATCTAAAATTATCGACAGCACGAAGAGAGCTGGATTGGGACCAGCAGATGGAGCTCGCCCTTGATCCTGTGCATGCAAAGAAGATGAGGGATGCCAGGAGGGGATCCGGGGAGTCTGGTTGTGCCATGTGCGGCAAGTACTGTGCTGTAGAGATTGTTTCTAAGTACCTAAAAACCAAAAAACACGTCTGTTAGGAGGGGCTTAACTATGACTCAGCTGATCGATGCTCGTGCAGGTAGGGTTACTCCAGAGATGGAGGCTGTTGCAGCTGTAGAGAAAGTGCCTGTAGAGGAAATTGTACAGGGAGTGGCAGAAGGGACCATTGTGATCCCTAAAAATAAGCAGCGCAAAAAAATCAGGTTATGTGGTATAGGTAAAGGGCTGCGCGTCAAGGTGAACGCTTTAATCGGTACTTCCACTGATTGGGATGACCCGGAGATGGAATTCCGTAAGATCACAGCAGCGGAGGACGCCGGTTGTGATTCTTTTATGGATTTGAGTACAGGTGGGGATATAGATGGTATGAGGAAGAAAACCCTTGCTCATGCCTCTGTTCCTGTGGGGTGTGTGCCTATCTACCAGGCTGGTATTGAGGCTATTGACAAACGCGGCAGTGTGGTGGCCATGACAGCGGATGATATCTTTGAGGTGATCGAAAAACAGGCAGCTGACGGCATTGATTTTATGGCTGTGCACAGCGCATTAAACTTTGAAATTCTGGAATGCCTGGAAAGGAACGGCCGTGTGACTGATATTGTCAGCAGGGGAGGGTCCTTTCTCACTGGGTGGATGCTGCATAACCAAAACGAGAATCCCCTGTATGAGCAGTTCGATAGGGTATTGGAGATCCTGCGCAAGTATGATGTGATCTTAAGTGTGGGTGATGCTATAAGGCCTGGGTCAATCGCTGATTCTTTGGATGGGCCCCAGATGAAGGGCTTGATTGTGGCCGGGGAGTTGGTATCCCGGGCTCTGGATGCGGGTGTCCAGGTGATGGTGGAGGGCCCCGGGCATGTGCCTTTAGACCATGTGGAGACAACCATGAAGCTGCAGAAGAGCCTGTGCCATAATGTGCCCTATTATATCCTGGGAACACTGGCCACTGATGTTGCTGCCGGGTATGACCATATTGCAGCTGCCATCGGCGGGGCTTTTGCCGGGACTGTTGGCGCCGATTTTCTCTGTTATGTAACCCCTGCAGAGCACCTGGGTCTGCCGACAGAGGATGATGTTAGAACCGGAGTGATTACTACCAGGATCGCTGCCCATGCGGCTGACCTGGCTAATGGAAATCAGGCAGCCTGGGAGAGGGACCTGGAGATGGCCAGGGCACGGGTAAGATGTGATATAGAGAAGCAGATAGAACTGGCCATCGATCCAAAAACCGCAGCCTCTCTCCTTGGTGATCAGGGTGATCACCGTTGTGCTGCCTGTGGAAAGGATTGTTCTGCTCAGGTGGCAGCTAAATATTTCGGGATTGCTTAAGGGGAGGTTGTAGTGATGGAATTGCGACTGCAAGATGTGGTGAACGGGATTGTTCCTGTTAGTCAGGGCTGGAGAACAAAAGCCAGAGAACGCCTCAACAATCTGGCTGTTCCCATCGGCAGCCTTGGCCAACTGCTTGATTTAGCTGAACAGCTGGCAGCGATCAAGGAGACTTTAAAACCTTCTGTGAAGAAGAAAGCAATTGTCACTATGGCTGGTGACCATGGTGTTGTGGATGAGGGGGTAAGCACCTGTCCTCAGGAGGTCACTTCTCAGATGGTCTACAATTTTGTGGCCGGGGGAGCGGGGATCAATGTTCTGGCTGAAGTGGCTGGGGCAGAGGTGACTGTGGTGGATATGGGTGTCGCCCAGGACTTTGACGATTTGGTGGCAGAGGGGAAGATCATCTCCCATAAGGTTGGCTATGGGACAGGAAATATGGCCAAAGGGCCGGCGATGACTAGAGAGCAGGCTGTTCAATCTATAGAAGCGGGGATTAATGTCGCTGCAGGTCTTGTCCATGATGGTGTCGAATTATTGGGAACAGGAGATATGGGAATTGGCAACACAACTCCCAGCAGTGCTGTTTTCGCTGCGCTCTCTGGCCTTTCTGTACGGGAAGTTACCGGGCGGGGTACCGGGATCAGTGAAGAGGTGCTGGAGCATAAGATCCAGGTAATCCAGAAGGCTCTTCAGGTTAATAAACCAGATCCTGCTGATCCACTGGAGGTTCTGGCCAAGGTGGGGGGCTTTGAAATAGGCGGTATTGCTGGGGTGATTCTTGGTGCTGCCTACTGTAGGGTGCCTGTGGTGGTGGATGGTTTCATCTCTACTGCAGGGGCACTGTTGGCTCAGCGTATCGCTCCACAGGCTGTTGATTACATGATTGCCGGGCACTGCTCCATGGAGTTTCCGCACCGGATGATGCTTGAAGAGCTGGAGCTGGCTCCGGTACTCAACATGAACATGCGCCTGGGTGAGGGCACAGGTGCTGCATTGGCCATGTGTATCATAGAGGGTGCTGCGGCAGTGATCGGAAAGATGATGACTTTTGAGGAATGCGGGGTTGCCAGGAATAAATCGAAGGAGTATGTGCAGTGAAATTACCGTTTCAGAATTTTGAACCCCAGGAAGCGGGTCCCCAGTATCTAGAGGACCTGGCCACAGCTTACTGGTATTCAGAGGTGCTCTTTACGGCTTTGGAAAATAACCTGTTCACCGTACTGGATGAAAAGGGTATGACCTCCGGTGAACTGGCGGATCACCTGAAGTGGGACCCTCAAGCGACAGAGCGCTTTTTGCGAGCGCTCTGCTCCTTAGGGCTTTTATGCCTGTATGAGGAGCAGTACTCTAACACTGTTTTGGCCGGTAATTATCTGGTGCGGGGGAAGAAGTATTACCAGGGGGAATCGATCCTCTGGCGGAAGTACCTGAGTGCAGGATGGCGGGAGCTGCCTAGCTGCCTCAAAGCCGGGGGAAGGGTATCTTATGTGGATGATGCGGATGACCTGGAACTGGAGCAGCGCACCAAGAAATATATCAGGGCAATGGATAATGCAGCCCGTGCCAAGGCCCGGGAGATTGTTCCGATTTTTGCCGGGCTCTTTGATGAGGGGGAGATCCTTGATGTGGGAGCCGGTTCTGGGGCGGTGAGTGCGGGTTTTTTGGAGCATTTTCCAGGTATGAAGGGGACACTGGTGGATTTGCAGCAGGTGATCTCGGTTACCAAAGAGATGATCAAGGAGCGAGGGCTCACCGGTCGTGTGCAGTTTCAGGGGGCTAATATCCTGGAAGCCTGGAAGCTGCCGGAAAAGCACTTTGATTTGGTTATCCTTTCCAATATCGTGCATGCCTACTCTGAGGCAGAAATTTCGGGAATCCTGCGCCAGGCTGCCCAGGTGTTGAAGCC
>JBASML010000055.1:0-4857 GCA_049656845.1 Syntrophaceticus sp. | reverse complement strand
AAAGCATACCTCGCCTTTTGAACACTGAGCCCATCTATAATACTATCGGGCCTGGCAAAGTAAACAAATTCAAATACACATAAAGCCCTTTTTTCGGATCTATGAGGTTTTAAAGAAGTAATCCCATTCTCATCGATGATCACAACTTCTCCAGGCCTAATATCTCTAATCAACTCAGCTCCAACCGTATCTAAGGCACAGGACTCTGATGCTAGAACATAGCTGTCCCCCAAGCGTCCCAGGCACAAGGGACGCATACCATAAGGGTCACGTATGCCAACCAGCCTCTTTTCGGTCATTAGAATCAGGGAATAAGAACCCTTGAGCTGCTGCATAGTCTTCAAAATACCGGACTCTAGGTCTTCGTTTCCGGCCCTGGCAATCAGGTTGACAATTAATTCACAATCAGCTGTGGTCTGCAAAACAGCCCCATCCTCCGTCAGTTTTCTGCGGAGTTCTGCATAGTTGGTCAAATTCCCACTATGGCCTATAGCAATCATACCCTGCTGGTAATAGAAGTTGAGTGGTTGTGCATTCTCTATACTGCTGTCCTCGTCAGGAGAGTAGCGGACATGCCCCAAAGCAATGTGTCCATCGAGAAGCTTCAGTATCTCATCTGTAAAGACCTCTCCCACAAGCCCCATACCTTTATGACAGGTAATTCCCTTCCCATTGCTCACAGCGATACCCGCGCTCTCCTGGCCGCGATGCTGGAGTGCATAAAGGCCATAGTAAGTGAGCCTTGCTACATCCTGGCCTGGTGCATAAATGCCAAAAACACCACAGGCCTCTCTTGGTTTATCTTCTTCTAGAAGTAATTGGCTATGCTCCCTCGCCATACCTTTTCCATCTCCTCAACTTGCTGATTAATTAATACACGATCTGAAAGATCCTGGATGATCAGGTGATCCCCCCCGGTCTGTCCTAAAACTTGAGAGGTAACCCCCTTATCTGCAGCTGTTTGCAACACACCCGACAGTTGCCGAGGGGTGCAGGTAACCAGAATACAGGACTGCACCTCACCAAAGAGAACGGCATCTTGACGTCTATTAAAAGGCAACCTCAAGGCTGCACCCATTTTACCGGCAATACAGCACTCAGCTATAGCTACAGCCAGGCCACCCTCAGCACAGTCATGGGCTGATTTTATCTTACCATCCCTCACCAGTGCCCGGCAGCACACCTGAACCCTCTTCTCCTCATCCAGGTCGAGGTGTGGTACAGCACCAGCTTCCCGGCCATGTATGAGAGCCAAATACTCACTTGCTCCCAGCTCCGGAGCAAAGCTGCCTAAGAGCACTATCTCATCTCCAGGATCCCGAAAAGCGCTGGTTACACGTTTATTAATATCTGGAAGAAGGCCGACCATCCCTATAACAGGTGAGGGATAAATAGCCTCTCCCCTCGTTTCATTATAAAGACTAACATTCCCACCGACAACCGGAATCTCTAAGGCACGGCAAGCCTCACTTATTCCATCTACTGCCTGGCAGAACTGCCAGAAGATCTCCGGTTTCTCAGGACTGCCGAAATTGAGGCCATCTGTAAGGCCCAGGGGTTCGGCCCCAACACAAGAGAGGTTCCTTGCTGCTTCAGCAACAGCTATTGCCCCACCAGCCTGGGGATCCAGGTAGCAGTAGCGAGGGTTTCCATCTGTTGTGATGGCAATCCCTTTTTCTGTCCCCTTGATGCGCAGCACAGCCGCATCAGCTCCAGGACCCACCACAGTATTGAGCTGTACTGTATAGTCATACTGGGTGTAGGCCCACTCCTTACTGGCAATATTGGGTGAAGCCAGTAGCTTTTGTAATACCTGGCCAAAATTCTCTGGCAGAGGGAGATCATCGGGTGTCCAGGCGCGCAGCCGCTCCACATACTCCGGTTCCTTTTGCTTTGGATACCAAACCGGAGAGTCAGTAAGGGCTTTCACAGGTATTTCAGCAACAATATCTTCGCCGTCTCGCACCCGGTAGATCCCATCCGCTGTAACCTGGCCTATTACTGCTGCCTCCACCCCCCATTTAGTGAAAATCTCCTTGACCGGTTTTTCATTTCGCGGCTCTATAACGAGCAGCATTCTCTCCTGGGATTCGGAGAGCATGATCTCATAGGGGGTTATATCATCCTCCCGACAGGGAACCAGGGAAACATCGATCTCGATCCCGGTACCGGCTCTCCCGGCCATCTCAGCACTGGAGCTGGTAAGACCCGCGGCTCCCATGTCCTGAATGCCCACCACATAACCTTTTTCCATTACTTCCAGGCAGGCCTCCATGAGAAGTTTTTCCAAAGAGGGATCACCCCTTTGGATAGCCGGAGCTTCGGTCTCCTCACTCAATTCCTCTGAAGCAAAGGTACACCCGTGTACCCCATCCCGCCCTGTTTTAGCTCCAGCAGTCAATACCAGGTTGCCGGGGCCAGCCGCCTGTCCACGGACAATCTGGTTGTGATTCACCAGACCCACACACATGGCATTAACCAGGGGGTTTCCCTTATAAGTGGGGTGAAAGAAAATATCTCCACCGACGGTAGGGGTGCCAAGACGGTTACCGTAGCCAGCGATTCCTGCTACAACCCCGGAGAAAAGGTAGCGCACCCATGGATCATCCAGCTCCCCAAAACGCAGAGAATTTAAAGAGGCAATGGGCCTAGCCCCCATGCAGAAGATGTCCCGTGCAACCCCTCCCACCCCGGTAGCAGCACCCTCATAAGGCTCAACTGCTGAAGGGTGGTTGTGGCTTTCGATTTTGAAGACTAGAGCCTGCCCATCTCCAATATCCACAACCCCGGCGTTCTCCCCAGGGCCCTGCAGGACATATTTGCCCTCTGTAGGAAAGCGCTTTAAAACCGGCCGTGAATTTTTATAGCTGCAGTGCTCAGACCAGAGTACAGCAAACAACCCCGTTTCCAGGTAATTAGGCTCCCGTCCTAGAATTTCACAGATCTTTTTATATTCATCAGCACACAAACCCATCTCCATCCAGACAGGTTTTTTTTCAGGCATGTAAGATCACCCTTTCCTGCTGGCGTATCCCCCACCAGTCCAATATAGACAGGAATAATCGCTGTCCCGCAGTATTACCCAATACTTCTTCACAGCAGCGTTCCGGGTGTGGCATCAGTCCCAAGACATTCCCCTGTTCACTGCAAACCCCGGCGATATTTCCCACAGATCCGTTGGGGTTGGCATCAGGGGTAATTTCCCCATCCACAGCACAGTAACGCAGGACTACCTGTCCCTTCTGCTCCATCCTGACAAGGCTTTCCGAATCAATATAGTAATTCCCCTCGCCATGTGCAATTGGATACCTGATAACCTCTCCCTCACTGTACCTGTTGGTAAAGGGGATGTTATTGTTTTCCACCCTCAGGAAGACATCGTGGCAGCGAAACTTAAGGTCGTCATTTCTGAGCACCGCTCCTGGGAGCAGGGCTGCTTCCAGGAGGATCTGAAAACCATTCCCAATACCCAGGATTAGCCCACCTTTTTCTGCAAAATCCACAATTTTGTCCATTACTGGAGCAAGGCGAGCCAGGGCACCAGCCCTAAGATAATCGCCATAAGAAAAACCACCAGGAAGGATTATACAGTCAACCTCACTCAACTCACCCTCCTGGTGCCAGATATAGGATACAGGATGGCCGAGAACCTCAGCAATAACATGGTGGCAGTCAGCTGCATCAGAGCCAGGGAAGACCAATACACCGAATTTCATCTTTCAACCTCCCGGAGTTCAAAAGTATACTCCTCCATTACCTTGTTAACTAAGAGTTTGTCACACATCTCTTTTACCTCTTCTTCTGCTGTGTTTCTATCAGCACTCTTGAGGGTGAGGACAATGTATTTACCGGTCTTTAACTCTTCCACCTGTTCGTATCCTAAAGCCAGCAATCCCTTTTTGATAGCTTTTCCATCTGGATCAAGGATTCCTTTTTTCAGGGTAATGTAAATTCGTGCCTCAAACAACTGCTTTCCCTCCTCATCAACGATGGTGCAAAGCACCTCATTATGTATCTGAATGTATCTGAAAATGTATCTGAAACAGGCAACACTAACCCTGACTTCACCTGTATTAGACAACGCGTGAGGGTAAGTTGTAATGGCGGTTTGTGGCCACCAGATCCGTTCCCAACCCCTCACCCGGCGCTTTTATTCATCCTGGGTAATCTTCAGCTTTTCTGCCTTCCTGGCTACACCTTCAGCCAGTTCCTTTTTATACACCCGGAACTTCTCCCGCAGTTGGGGATCCTTAATGCCCAGCAACTGAACCGCCAAAAGCGCCGCGTTGCGCGCCCCATTGATAGCAACAGCTGCTACAGGCACCCCTGGCGGCATTTGTACAATGGAATAAAGAGCATCCATTCCGTTGAGGGCACTCCCCTGCAAGGGAACCCCGATCACCGGAAGACAGGTATATGATGCCAGAACACCTGGAAGGTGTGCAGCCATACCTGCTCCAGCGACAATCACCGCAATCCCACGCTCTTCTGCAGTTCGTGCATATTCAGCAGCCAGCTCAGGGCTGCGATGTGCTGAAGCAATGGTTATTTCATAGGTTACCCCAAAATCCCGTAAAATACGGGCTGTTTCCTCCATTACTGGCAGATCCGATTCACTTCCTAAAACTATTCCCACAAGCGGTTTTTCCAACTGTTTTCACCTCACAACCTAACAAACTACAGTGACAGGGGCAGTGACAGGAGGACGGTTCTTCTGTCACCTTCTATTCTGTCACCTTTCTTCCGCTGTCACCTCATACTTAAAAAGGTGTCTCAAAAACGGGGGCAAGCTTACTTTATTGCTTTATTGCCTCCTGTCCAGGTGACAAAGGGACTGTTCTTTTGTTATCTTTTAAA
>JBASML010000054.1:0-2775 GCA_049656845.1 Syntrophaceticus sp. | reverse complement strand
GCCCCAGGTGATCCAGCGGGAAATCGATGGTGTCATGCATGAACCGATAGAAAATTTACTTGTGGAAGTGCCGGAAGAATACGTAGGAATTGTGATGGAGCGCCTGGGTCCCCGCAGAAGTGAGATGATTAACATGGAGAAAAAGAAGGATGGCACCGTTCGCCTGGAGTTTTATATCCCAACTAGAGGGCTGTTCGGATTCCGTGCTGAATTAATGACAGATACCAGAGGAACCGGGATTATGTACCATTCATTTCACCATTATGCTCCTTACTCCGGAGAGATACATGGGCGCTTCCGCGGCTCCCTTGTTGCCTGGGAAGATGGCGTAACAACCACTTTTGGCCTGGAAAATGCCCAGGAGCGGGGGGAGATGTTTGTGGATGTAGGGGTGCCTGTCTACCAGGGGATGGTGGTGGGTGAAAACTCCCGCACAGGCGATCTGCCCATTAATGTCTGTAAAAAGAAGCGCCTGACGAATATGCGCAGCTCAACTGCAGATATCGCAGCCAAACTCACACCGTCGAGGGAGATGAGCCTGGAACAGTGCCTGGAGTTCATTGCAGATGACGAACTGCTGGAGATAACCCCGAAATCACTGCGTATGCGGAAGAAATAACGGCCAATGCTTACTGCATCCGGGGCCAGTTGCTTTCATTTTTTCTCCGGCTTCTGGCCTTCGGCTTCCGATATCTATTTCGCGCGTTAGGTGGCTTTTTTGATGTCACTACCAGAGTAGCTCCGATAATGATCACCAGGCCTCCCAGCAGCTGGAGAGCAGTCATTTTCTGTGACAACAGCAGCGCGGAAAAAACCACTGCGGTAACTGGCTCCACTGTACACAAAACGGTAGCTGTTGTGGAGCCAATATGTTTCATGCCTGCCAAGAAGGCAAACATAGCGATGTTGCCAGATAACAAAGCTGAGCCTATAGAAGCCAGCCAGGCTGTTGAAGTAATCTCAAAATTCAAGGTGCCTGTTGTGCGCCCAAACACGTAAAAGAGGACAGCGCAGAGGAGACAGATAAAGGTGGTTGTAAAAATCGGCTCCAGATCCTCTAAAACCCTGTTGCTGAACATAACGTAACCGGAACAGACGAGAGCCGCCCCCAGAGCCATGAAAACACCGCCGGTGTTTATCTTCCCTAGGGAGATTCCGACCACCATAACCAGACCGATCAAGGCTAGTGCAATCCCCAGGATGCCGGACAGCTTGAGCCGCTCCCCTTTAAACAAAAAACCCCAAATCGCTACCCAAATAAGGTGCGTATAGAAGAGGAGGGCGACCAGTCCGGCTGATATATATTGAACAGAAGCTATATACAGGTAAGAGGCGGCAAATTCAAAAATACCCGCTATCAGCAGCAATATCATGGTGATTTTGGCGATTTTCCTGAGACTGCTGCGCTTGAAAATAGCTATGTATATAAGGAAAAATGCGGTTGCGAAGCTGAAGCGCAAGCAAAGGTGGACACAAACCGATGCCCCTCCCTGATAGGCATATGTAGCCAGAATCGGCGTTAATCCATAACAAATACCAGATAAAATGACCAGTAAAACCCCGACCCAATAGCGTTTCAATAGTATTCCAACCTTTCCGGACTGACCCACCCCTTTGCTGTAGTGCCTTTTTCCATTTATACTGTTGTTCAATGATTCTAGTTTAATTATCCCGAATCCTTTTTCGATGTAATGTGGATGCTATTGTTATTGTCACGGGGGCACCGTCTGTTTTGCACATAATGCCTTTGTAACAAAACTGCGTCTCACTGAGATACCCAAGCAGGTGGCAGAATAAACGCCGGAAGAATAATATGGTAGAATAATTTAGACTACAGCACTGGATGGTGAAAGATTTGGGGATTGGAATACAGAATGGGATTTCAAGTGCCAGGAAAAAACTTACCATGTTGACACGCTTTGTCACCCGTGTTTTTCCTGGGGTGGAAGAGGAATTGAAACAGTGGCAGGAGATAATCAGCATAGCGGATGATTCAGAGCTGCGGGAGCAGGGGTTGGCCAGCATCGGGAAAAAGAAGTTTCACTGCCTGGGTGGGAGTGTGTACACACTAATGGAAGGGGCGCACCAAGATACCCTTTCCTTTATTGTAGCCTTTCAGACCATCAGCGACTACCTGGACAACCTCTGTGACAGGGCGGGCTGCTTGGAAACGACTGCCTTCCGCCAGCTGCACCTGGCCTTTACAAATGCACTGGAACCGGACAGCAATAAAGGGGATTACTACAGTTTTTATCCCCACAAGGATGATGCGGATTACCTGAACAGCCTGGTGGATGAGTGCCGCAAGATTATCAATAAGCTCCCTTCATACCACCTTGTCCAAGAGGATGTTCTGCGCCTGGCGTCGCTTTACTGCGATCTGCAGACTTATAAACACACCCACATCCCATTAAGGGAAGGTTATCTGGAAGAGTGGTTTGAGGAATACGCCTCTGAATTTCGGGAGCTGGACTGGTGGGAGTTTGCGGCTGCCACTGGTTCCACACTGGGTATTTTTGCCCTCATTGCTGCCGCCGGACAGCCGAATTTAGATTCGGAAACAGCTAAAAAAATAACAGAAGGGTACTTTCCCTGGATTTGCGGGCTGCACATCCTGCTGGATTACTTCATTGACCAAGAAGAAGACCTCCTAGAAGGTGATCTCAATTTCGTTTCTTATTATGAGAACAAAGAGCACTGCATTGAGCGGCTTGTCCTGTTCCTGGAACACGCCCTCGACCAGGCAGCAAAGATGCCCGACCCACTGTTCCATAT
>JBASML010000053.1:0-9125 GCA_049656845.1 Syntrophaceticus sp. | reverse complement strand
TCGAACACTTGAGCTATTCTTAGAAATGGGTCTGCTCAGAGATGTTCAGTTTGATAAGGGTTCAACCAAATATGAACTAAGAGATCCAAAGGATAGTCAGCACCACCATTTAATTTGCAAGCGTTGTGGTCATCCACAGGAGATTGACTGTGTTTTTCCAGAAAAACTGCTGGATCTAATAACTGAAAAAACCGGTTTTCTGATTACCGATTTTTGCTGTCAGTTTTATGGTTATTGTGAGAAGTGCAGGGTGAAGAGTGATAAGGATGGTCAACAAGCAAAACTTGAGGAACTAACGAGAGGGGAGGTGTTTAATGATGCGCGGTCGTAACTATTTCGGTCCTGGTTTTTGGAAAGGTGGTCCTGGCCCAGCCTGGGAAGGAAGAGGTTGTAGCCAGGGATGGGGTTTAGGCCGAGGTAATCCATCACCTTTTTGCCGGTTTTTTCCCTGGCTTCCACGGCGCTGGTGGGCTGCATCAGGAAATGCTTCTGGACCCTGGGCCGCTGCGCCGGAAGATGTTGCTGGGCCCTGGGCTGCTACACCAACACCGGGAGAAGGATGGAAGGAAGCAGATGTTCTCAAAGAACAGGCAAGTTTCTTGCAACAGCAGCTGGATGAGATCAACAAGCGGCTTGAGGAGCTGGATGGGTAAGAATAAGAGTTCTCGTCAATAGGGACTCTGATAACCGTTTCTTGCTTGAAAAGCTGGAAGAGCAAGGATAAAATGTGAAAGTTACTGTTACTCCCATTTTACTATCGCTCCCATTTCCCATTGTTCAGGGGGAAACCCATTAAGGTGTCTCCCCCTCCTTTTTTTTGAGCCATGAGAAAAGCCTACCCGGAAATAACAGGGCAGGCTATAAATTCATGATTAGTATTGATTTTAAGAATTTTTCCGACTGATAAAGATCTGCCAATCTCCCTCAACGCTTTTTTTGGTTTCTACCGCAAACCCCTTACTTTTAGCCAGACGAGTTACATTTTCCAGTGCTGTGTTATTATCAACCAGGACCTCTATCTTCTCGTCACCTTTTTCTAGCGCTTCCTTTGTTTTTAATACTGGCAAGGGACAGCTCAAACCCCTGGCATCAACGACATTATTATTCAAGAGAAATGCCTCCTTCTATCCTTTGTTTGGAAACTTACACTAGGCCTCCCGGCAGACCCAACCTATAGCAGCACAAATTATAAGTCCGATGACCACAGCGATTTTCCCATAAAAGGTTGGTCCAGCAGGACTGCTGGCCAGCATGAAGTTGTGTGCTATGGCAGCACCTGCTACCATTCCCAGTACTGTGATACCACCGTCAGTGTCACCTTGCCCACTCATAATTAACTGGCGCAGTGGACACCCTCCGGCAAGTATGCCAGCAATACCAACCAGAGTCATCCCCATAAAGTTCCAAATACCGTCTGTATGAGCTACAGGCTGGTCGACAAACCCCAGATTAAAATACCCCAGTATCAAATTGGCAACGAGTACACCGACAAAAATTGCTCCATAGCCTTTGAGTAGATAGGTATCTTTTGTGAGAGCATAATCACGGATCCCTCCACTCAAACAGAGGCGAGCACGCTGGGCAAGAAATCCCACAACAAGTCCGGCTGCGAGGCTGATGGCCAATGGTGCAAAGGCGGCACCCGGTCCCTCAGTACTCGTGAAGATGGGCCCCCCGACCTCGGCATTAAATATCGGCTTATAAATTGCCAGTAGAATAATAGCGATAGATGCTAATGGTATAACCAATGCAGCAGCGAGTGACCCCTTTTGAGCACGGCCAAGGTTGAAACCACGCTTTAAAAACTCTATTCCTACGACAATACCAACAACAAAACCAGCCAATCCTACAAGTGCGTTGAGATCCCCTCCGCCTAGACGAAGCAGCATCCTCAGCGGGCAGCCCAAGAATACCAGTGCACCGATCATCATAAAAATGCCTAACAAAAATCTGATAATAGTGCCTGAACCGCCTTTGCTCTGGAATTCACGCCCGATCAGCGCAGCTAGAGTGGCTCCCAATACCAGCCCCGGTATTTCCGGCCTCAAATACTGGACGATACCTGCGCGATGTAACCCCAGTCCGCCTGCTATGTCCCTCAAGAAACAGGCGATACAAAACCCCATATTCTGCGGGTTCCCCCACTTGACCAGCAGCGCCGCCAAAACTCCAATTAGTAAACCAGTACAAACGACCAACCAATCCCTACGATCCAAGTGAAACTCCCCTCCCCATAAAGAAATATTATAAATGACATGCCTGTAGCTTATAATTATGCCATCAAACCATAATATCCTGCTATATCTAATATAACAATTAGTTATGTTAATGGGTGAGGTAAGTTTGCAAGGTGGGTGGGGTTTTATGCTTACATATCAACGCTTATTTGATTTGAATAACCCACTGAAAACCGGCAAATAGTATTGCAGGGTTCATTCTCCTGGTAGGAATTGTTATTTTCCTTCTCATCAATAACTGACAAGTAACCTTTATAGATGGTTGTTGTTATTTATTGTATGCTTGAATAAATAATATTTTTATGAGCAGGATTTGGAACGTCATTGGCGAATAAATAAAATAATAGAATATTGATCTCGGAACAGGTTAAGGGAAGCCGGTGTGAATCCGGAGCGGTCCCGCCACTGTAAGGGGGATTGTCCTTGCACCAATGCCACTGTCCAGTGATGTAGGATGGGAAGGCGCAGGGGCTAAATGAACCCAAGCCAGGAGACCTACCTGTACCCCGACAATCGCACTGCTCTACGCAAGATAGGGAGGTGGTTTTTTAGTTCGAAAGAATTCTGTTTTGGCAGATAACCCCGGTCCTTGGTAGGGCCGGGGTTTTTTGATTGTCTATGGTGTTCTAAAAAGTGTTTTTCTATCCAATGGTTGACCGACATCAATCCTTGGTTTATTAAGGGAAGGGATAAGTAGTAGTGGTTAAAGCCCATGGATGAGTCCAACCAAGGATTAGGTTGGTTTAAAATCCAATCTGATATTAGTTTACTAAGTACCCAATTGGGGAGGGTTAAAGATGTTTCGTTTTTATAGGAAGAAGAGCATTGCATTATTGCTGACAGTATGTTTTTTGTTGACTATGGTGATGCCTGGGTTTGCTCAAGGAACTGGGAACACAGGGAATTCACTTCAGGATGCTAGAGATGGGATTGTCGGTTATTACTTAAAGAACAAAACCAATTTAGATACTTGGCAAGAAGTGGTTGGTTTGAAAGAGGCTGGGCAGGATGTTTCCAAGGCACCCTGGACGCTGCCTGATTGGAAGATAGATCAACTCAATGAGGATTCAGAGCCAACTGCTTATGCAGGGACAATTCTTGGCATGCTGGCTGTGGGTCAGAATCCAAAAGACGTTGGGGGCAGAAATCTGGTAGATGAACTGGCTGCACTGCAAAATGATGATGGCAGTTTTGGCACCTGGTTGAATCAAACAAGCTGGGCTGTTATTGCACTGGATAAAGCTGGGGGAAACTATGACACTGAAAAAGCCGTAGAATTCATATTATCCCAGCAGAAAACCGACGGTGGTTTTGCCCTTTTTGGTGATTCAGGAGATCCAGATACCACCGGGGATGCTCTAGTGGCTCTTGCTCAGCACAAAGATGTTGCAGGGGTCTCGGATTCTATTAGTAGGGCTATAGGGTGTCTCAAAAGTTTGCAGTTACCCAATGGGGGATTTGCTAGCTGGGGCAATGAGAGCCCGGAGTCTGCAGCTGCAGTAATCAGGGGGCTGCTTGCCTGTGGTGAGAAAAATATCACTTCAGGTGACTGGCAAAAAGAAAAAGGGAACATGATCGATTCCCTCTTTTCCTTCCAGCTGGAGGACGGGTCATTTATTCACTCGACATCAGAAACTAAATATAATGCCATGGCTACTGAACAAGCTCTGATGGCGGTTGCTGATATGGTAAACGCAGGGATAACTTATACTGTTAAAACCGGCCAAAGACATACCGGTGATGAAACAACTGAGGCGACCGTAAGGGTTCGGGTTGAAGGAGCAACCAAAAGTCTTGCTGATAAAACAGTAACCGTTATAGAAGGAACAGCCCTTGATGCCTTGAAGGCCGCAGTCGGGGAGCAAAATGTAGTTGCTCCTGATGGATTTGTCACCAGCATTCTGGGTGAGAGCGGTAAACAGATATCAGATGATATCAGCACCAGCTGGATGTACTATTGTTTAAGGAATGGTGCAATTGAACCGGGTGCTTTTTCTCAAGGAGCGGGAAGTTATAATGTTCAGAATGGTGATGAGGTTATTTTCTACATCGGAGCGATGGACAGCACATGGGCACCAAAGACATTCTTCCCGGTGGTAAGTATAAACCCGCAGTCACCGATCGTAGGTCAAGATATCACTTTTACCATTAAAACCATGAAAAACGACTGGATGGCTGGCCTGGTAGAACTGACAGCAAAAGAGCTAGAGGCCATTGGTGAATATACGGTGATGGTCGGGGATAAAAAATATGTCACTCAAAATGGCAAGGTTTCCATAAAGGCCGAACAGGCTGGACCCCTATCCTTCATCATAACAAACCAGAATGAAACAGGGTATCCCAATGTGGTAACTTACAAAAGCGAGATTAATGTCCTAGCTGCTGATGAAGAGGGAACGACACCTCCTGGTGACCAAATGACACCTCCTGGTGACCAAAAGGATAAATCGGGTGGAACTGACCAACAACAAGACAAGACCAAGGGAATAACTGGTTTACCCAAAACAGGTGGAAATAATTTACCCGTATATTTTTTGGGAGCTGCCCTCTTATTTGCGGGAGCCCTGACGATGTGTAGAAAAAACAATCATATTGAACGTAAATAAATATTAGCAATTAATATAAGCGTGGAAAACTGAACTTGTTTATGGGAATTTAGGAGCGGGTTGGTTTACTCCCCTCTTCTAACCTGCTCCTAAACTCTTTTATAAAAATGATGTGAATGGACTGGAGTCATGCAGAAAGTCCTAGTGTAAAGGGGTGTTTCCTCATGAAGAAAAAGACTTATTTAATCCCATTAGTTTTGGTTGTGTTAGGGCTATTGGTGCCTATTGTGTATGCAGCAACACATGATAATCAGGGACAGAAACCTCCATCCAGTGGAGCTGTCCAGATGTCTGATGAAGAATCCAAAGCCCAGGACGGTGTTCAGAATAACCAGCAAAATAACCAGAATGAAGACCAGGAACCGGTTTCTTCGGAAGAAAAGAAGGAGCAGTCAGAATCTACCGGAACAACAACTTTAAGTAAGGGGAACCAAAGCAAACAAAGTATTAAGAGCAACCAATCCACTGTAAAGCAGCCAAGCAGTTCCAAGCAGGGGGATCAGCAAAAACCGTCTTCAGGCAATAGTTCTTCATCTCAAGGGGATCAAAATAATGGGCCTGCGCCTGGCTTTGTTCGTGTAAGTATCACCATTGTGGATAATAACAAAAATATCAAATATAGTTCAGCAAAGGTGGATGTAAAAGAAAAGGGCAGTGTTTTAGATGCCCTGTATGCTACTGGGGTGCCTTGTAAGGTGAAACCCAATGGTTATGTGGAAGAAATTAGCGGGCTGGGCGAAAATCGTAATACAGGAGGGGGCTGGATGTACGCGGTCAATGGAGGAGATCCACCTGGGGTTGGAGCAGCCAGTTATACTGTAAAGAATGGTGACTGCATCATCTGGTATTATGGCAGATTTGGCGAAAAGCCGCCGAAGTTATAATTGGTTTTGTATGAACTATGCTGTTGTTGCTGTCATGACAGTATGATAATCGTAATACGTTAGTTTACATAAAACAGCAACGGAAACGGAAACAAAAAAGCAGCAAAGCAGCGCAAATAACGGAAACCGCGGCGGAAGATCAGCTTACGAATAAATACCGGTTGTTTTTAGGGATATGGAGCACAAATACCCACTATTTTATTAATACTCCAGCTACTGAACTGGTGGTTTGAGGAGTTGTCATAAAGTCTGACGGCAGCGTTGAGCTAAAACAAAGGAGGTTCCATGCTAGACCAACTATCCTACAAAGATAAAAACACTTTCTTGCAAAATGTGCATACAGTTGCTGTTTTGACCTATTTGGCAGCACTCTTGCTGTTGCCGCTCATCCTTGCCCACCCCCTGTATCTGTTGGGGGTTTTCGTGACTGGTATTTTGGCTGTTTTTGTTTCAGATGCTGTTGAAGAGTGCCTGCCCTTTTTGGTGATGGGGATCTGGGTGGCGGTATTTGTGATGATTCTCAATCCGCTGCTTGTTCAGAATGGGAGTACTGTTCTTTTCTACGGGCCTGAGCTACCGGTGATGGGAAGGTTTCGTATTACACTGGAGGCGATCTGCTATGGGGCGACTATGGGAGTTCGCCTAATGGCCATTATTCTTGCTTTTGCCCTTTATAATGCGGTTGTTCATCCTGACAAGGTTACCGGACTTTTTTCCCGTTTTGCCTGGAAGTCTTCACTTGTGGTTTCCCTGGCCACAAGGATGATTCCATCCACTGCACGAGATCTCTCCAATGCCAGGGAGGTCCAGCAGATGCGGGGTGTGGATTTCAGTTCCGGGGGTTTCAGGGAGCGCTTGAAGAAATACTCGTGGCTTTTGGATGTGCTCTTATTATCCTCTCTGGAAGGGTCTCTTGCTACAGCGGAAGCGATGCAGGCCCGGGGCTATGGTTCAGGCCGCCGCAGTTGTTACCACAGGGAACTGGTGCGCCCCAGGGACTATATCTGCTTCTTGAGCGGTTTATCAGCACTTATTATCGGGATTTATGCAAGGTATGCAGGTTATGCGAACTTTTCCTATTATCCCCAACTGGATAGTTTTGCCTTGGGCAGCGATCTCATCTGGCTGGGTGCAATTATACTTTGTCTGATCGTTCCTTTGATTTTAAGCTGGGGGTGGAAACATTGGCCTTACTTGAGATCCAAGATTTAACTTACTATTACCCAGGCAGTGCCAGTCCGGCTCTTTGCAACATCAACCTGCAGATCAAAGAAGGGGAGTTCCTGTTGGTTGCCGGAGGTTCCGGCTCCGGAAAATCGTCACTGGCCCGAGTTTTAGCTGGGTTGATTCCTGAATTTTACGGTGGGAAGATAGAGGGGAAAGTCCTGCTGCGAGGGAAAGAATTAAAAGGTGATCAGCGGCATACCCTCAACTCCCATGTGGGTATTGTTTTTCAAGACCCGGAAAAGCAGCTAGTGATGACCTCAGTGGAGGCAGAGATCGCTTTTGGGCTGGAAAACATGGGGCTTTCGCAGCAGGAGATGTTCAGGCGGGTGGCTGAGGTGATGACCTTTTTAAATCTCGCTCACCTTAAAGGGGAGTTCACCGCCAAACTCTCGGGTGGTGAGAAACAGAAGGTGGCTCTAGCTGCTGTGATCGCCATGCAGCCGCGGGTTCTTGTGCTGGATGAACCCACATCCCAACTGGATCCTGTTGCCGCCGGGGATTTCCTCGACCTGGTGGAGTATTTGAACAAAGAGTTGGGATATACTGTGGTCTTAATCGAACAGCGTTTGGAGAGGTGTTTTCACCTGGCGGATCGCCTGGTAGTGATGGAACAGGGAAAAGTAATCTGTGATGGGCCACCTGGTGATGTTGCCCGCTGGCAGGTGGAGCACGGTTTTCCCTTTATCCCACCTGTTGCCAGATTTTTTGCTTCACTGAACAGCACTGTTATCCCTTTGACCGTCAGGGACGGACGCCGGGAACTCCATAAATACTTTCCAGCGGTTCCTTTCCAGGAGAACCCACAGCTGTGCTCAAAGCTTTCCCCTGTCAATAAAGCGCAGCCTCCTGCAGTTCTCGAGGCAAAAAACCTCTGGTACACCTACCCTGGTGGCCAGGAGGTGATCCGGGGGCAGTCCCTTTGTGTAAGAGAGGGGGAGTTTGTTGTTATACTCGGTGCCAATGCTGCCGGGAAGACTACACTTTTAAAGCTGCTGGCTGGGATCCTTAAACCTGACCGCGGAAGTGTCTACTTGTATGGTAAAGATACCCGTAAATTACCCCTGACTGAACTGGGCCGATATGTGGGCTACCTTTCACAGAATCCTAATGATTATCTTTTCCAGGATACAGTTGAGGAAGAACTGCGTTTCACCTTAAACAATTTCCAGATCCCGGACAACGGTATCTGTGAAGAGATATTAAAGAGGCTTAATCTCTATGGTTTACGCCGGGCTAACCCCAGGGATTTAAGCAGCGGAGAGCGTCAGCGGGTTGCCCTGGCTTCGGTGTTGGTGGCGGGATCGCGCCTGCTGCTCCTGGATGAGCCGACCCGGGGGATCGATTACCGGTTGAAGACTGAACTGGGAGGTTTTCTGCATGAAATGACCGCCTCCGGTGGGACGGTGGTTATGGTGACCCATGATGTGGAATTCGCGGCGGAATATGCCCATAGGGTTGTGATGGTCTTTGATGGTGTTGTGGCCTGTGATGGATCAAGGAAGGTATTGGGTGAGTCAATATTTTACGCTCCCCAAATGGCTAGATTGTTTCGGGGTACAGCTCAGGATGTGCTTACGGTTAGTGAGGGTCTCCATAAAATAACAGGGGGTGCCTTGGATGTCTGCCAGACAAGGTAATGAAAGAGGTTATATTTCAGATAACATAGAGGAGAATAGAGCGGGTGCCAAAGCGAATAACAAACTTGGCATGTCTGAGCCAATTGTTGCATGGTCTGGTATTCCGGGTGACAAAACAGGTAATAGGCTCAGCAGCATACCAGAGAGTAAATCAGACAGCAGGCTTAACCGCACAACAGACGATAAGGCAAGTAACAAAGCATTAAAAGTGGGTCTCATTCTCTTAATGGCAGTTGTGGCCGCGGTTCTGCTTACCTGGAAACTGGCTTTTATCCAGCAAAACTGGGAGGCGTTTGCCGCCGTTCTTCTCTTGGGATCTTTGGCTGCTTTTTTTATTGGTTTTGAAAGAAGTAATGTTTCTTCCAAAGATGTAGGGGTAATCGCTGTGTTGGCTGCTTTGGCTGCGGTTTGCCGAGTGCCCTTTGCTCCCCTGCCTGGTGTTCAACCCACGACTTTTTTGGTGATTGTTTCTGGGTATGTCTTTGGTACACGGTCGGGATTTATGGTGGGTGCAGTAGCTGCTTTGGTATCTAA
>JBASML010000052.1:0-1768 GCA_049656845.1 Syntrophaceticus sp. | reverse complement strand
TCAGCACTTTGATAAACTGATCCCTGTTCTTGTAAAGGACAGTGGATTCCATAGTTTTTAAAATTTCAATTATCTTTTTTTGCAGTGCCTTCCCTTCTTCGATTTCTTGAACAGCTGCTGCACCCTTTTTCCTGGATTGTGCTAGTTTGACGAAGCCGGTTTCATTTTTCAGGTTTTCTATACGCTCCTCATTTACCATGAAATTCAGGCGCAGCGGCCTTTCCACCACTATTTTATTAAATCCGAAGTCTTCGTTGTCGAAGATCTTGCAGTATTTGTTTTCTTTGAACTCACCGTAAATTCGGGTAATCTCTTTGATCTGGTCTTCACTGATCTCGTTCCTCTTGTTGCCCAGGCTTTTTCTCATCTTCTGGTAGAAGTCTACGGCGTTGACCAGCTGTATTTTCCCTTTCCTAACAGGCCCTCTGTTCAGGTCGGTGTTCTTTCTGTTGGTGACGATCCATATGTAAGTAGAAATGCCTGTATTGTAAAATAGCTGGTCCGGAAGAGCGATTATCCCTTCCAACATATCGTTTTCGATGATCCAGCGGCGGATCTCTGATTCACCGGAACCTGCGTCTCCTGTAAAGAGCGGTGAGCCGTTGAAGATGATGGCGATGCGGCTGCCCTTTTCATCATCCCGCATCTTGGAGATCAGGTGCTGGAGAAACAGAAGTGAGCCATCAGACACCCTTGGCGTGCCTGCGCCGAACCTTCCGTCGAACCCTTGTGTCTCTGCTTCTTGCTTGATAAACTTCCTCTGCTTCTTCCAGTCTACACCGAATGGTGGATTGGTCAGCATATATCTGAATGTTTTACCCCGTAGCCCGTCCTGGGTAAAGCTGTCCCCAAGAATAATGTTATCCGCGGCTTGCCCCTTGATGAGCATGTCTGATTTACAGATGGCGTATGATTGGGGGTTAATCTCCTGCCCGAAGAGTTCTACCTGGATGTCCGGGTTCAACTGCCGCAGGTAGTTTTCCGTAACGGACAGCATCCCCCCTGTTCCTGCACAGCAGTCGTAGACCGTGGTAATCAAACCTTTCTGAGTCAATTCCTCGTTGTCTTCATTTAAGAGGATATTAACCATCAGCTTGATTACCTCACGGGGTGTGTAGTGATCACCTGCCTCACCGTGTTCGGAAAAACGCCTGATTAGTTCTTCGAAGATATAGCCCATCTCAATATTGCTGACTGTGTGCGGGTGAAAATCTATTTTATTGAATTCTGAAAGCACAAGATACAACAGGTTGTTATCATTGAGTTTGGTGATCTGCTGGTCAAAGTCGAAGTATTGGATGATCTCCCGAGCATTATTGGAAAAGCCATTGATATAGTTGCGCAGGTTGCTGGCGATGTTATCAGGATCTGCCAGCAGCTTTTCAAAATCATACCTGCTGGTGTTATTGAATTCCTGCTTAGATATTTTATTTAGAACAGGGTCCATGTTTTGCAGGCCGGTTTTTTTCAGTTCTTCATATTTTTTAAGAACTGCTTCCTTTGTTGGAGACAGCACACAGTCGAAACGCCGCAGTACTGCCATGGGAAGAACCACATCTCCGTACTGCTCCTTCTTATAAGGCCCTCTTAAAAGTTCTGCTATCGCCCAAATGAAATTGACTTTATCCTGGAAGTTCATCTATTCCCACCCCTGTCATTACTTATCCTTTAGTACTATATTTAGCCAAAATAAAAAGAAAACCTGACAGGGTTTGCAACAGTTTTCAGCGTGAAGAACTGCTAGCTGTTGAGGAAGACCGTCTGGCCG
>JBASML010000051.1:0-15477 GCA_049656845.1 Syntrophaceticus sp. | reverse complement strand
CATCAAGACTTCAGGGACAAACATTTCATCGTTTTTAAAACGTTCACCCACAATCGACATTCCGCCGATTAAACCCTTGTTAATAATCTCCAAAGGATCTTTACCCTCATCAATCAAGCTTTTTGTGATATCCTTCACTTTGTCACGATCGCCATTAATCACACATTGTGCTAAGTCCTCATAACTTGCCATCAATTAAACCTCCTCATGATTTCATAGATTGATTGTTTTTTAGAATAACCAGCAATACAGAACAGAGGCGACAACTACAAACCATCATCCTCCTTTTTTATAATACCCAATTTATTGGCGCTGCCTTTATAATTCGCAATACTCGTGCCATCAAAAAAATTATTCCTTAAAAAATTACCTTCATAGATCTCCAGATATCCATAAACAGCAAACCTTGTGGTTGTACCATTTTCGGAACATAAAAATACCCATCTACTTTTAAGATGGGTTATTAAACTATGATTTATAAAGTGATTATTCCGCGGGATCCAATGGTCAGCATTTCATCTTTGCAATGAAAAATGGCTATTACAGGCACAGATACATCCCACAAACATTTCACCTATGAAATGTTTCGTTTCAAGACTGCAATTTATATTGTTGCATTTTTCGCCACAGAGTTGTTGTGCTGATCCCTAACATCTTGGCGGCTTCTTTTTTCTTGTTGTTAACACGTAATAACGCCTGTTGAATCACCTTTTTTTCTGTTTCATTTAAAATCTGTTCTAAATTGAGGCCTTCTTTATTATTGTATTCGCTAGAAAATGAAATCTCATCTAACATAGAATCTGCTACAGAATCCGTATTTTGAATTAAAGAGTCTACCTTTTGCCTGATCTGCGGTGGCCAGTGGTGAGGCATAATGATTCTTTCTTCCTTTTTCACCATATTTATTGCATATTCCACACAATTCTGTAATTCACGCACATTCCCCGGCCAGTTGTACCGCCTGAGAATATCTAATGCATCTTCACTGACCTCTAATATATATTTTCCGAGCAGCACATTGTATTTCAAAATAAAGTGATTGACCAGCAGGTCTATATCAGACATTCGTTCCCTGAGCGGAGGAACCTTGATTTGGATAACATTTAGCCGATAATACAAGTCACTTCGAAAAGTATTCTCCGCAACCATTTTTGCAAGATCCTTATTTGTCGATGCCAGCACCCTCACATCAATCCGGACAGGTCTTCTGCCACCAATTCGGGTAACCTCCTGCTCTTGTAAAACTCTTAAAATCTTAGCTTGAGTATCTAGTTCCATTTCACTAATTTCATCCAAAAAAATAGTGCCTCCATCAGCCTGCTCAAAGGCTCCGGGAGCACCACCTTTTTTTGCACCGGTAAACGCACCGTCAACATAACCGAACAAGCAGCTTTCCACCAAAGATGATGGTAAAGCCCCACTGTTGATAGCCACAAAAGGTTTGTCTCTTCTTTCGCTTGCATTATGAATAGATTGGGCAAACAACTCCTTACCAGTACCTGTTTCACCATAGATAAGAATGGTAGATCTGCTGTTGGCGATTTGCTTAGCCCGTAATATTGTTTTATTTAGTACTTCACTATTCCCCACAATGTCACTGAAATTATAACGAGCATATTGTAACTTTTTAACTTCTTCATAGAGTTTCTTCTGTTTTTGGGCAGCTAGTTCATTATTAAAACCAATCCCATAGTTTTGTGTGATCGGTATGCGTACAGCCATTGCACCATCATAAGAAAAAGAATCACCGATTACAGGTTCATTGGTTTGCATGGCACGTTTTGCAGCATGACTGACTTTATTTAAAAATTCAGTGTTAACAGTCCCATCAGGATTATAGCTGGAAAGTCGTTTCCCTTCCCGGTCAAAAATAACTGCTTCTCCCCCTGCAACCCGGGCAATAAGGGGCAACGCCTTTTCCAGTTCCTTTTGCAATCCCTGCTCGCGCTTAACCCGTTCAACATTACTACAGCTGATCACATAAGAACCCAATGGGATCGCCCAGGCATCCGCTCCTTCAACAATTTGTGATGGTCCTATCAAAGCTCTTTGTTCCTGGGCACACTTCCTTGCCATCTCATAAATTGCCCCACGATAACTTTGAATATCTTCACCATAGGAATTAACTGTTTTAATTCTGCGTCCATGAAGATCGGTTATTGTAGCAAAACCACCCGTTACCCTCGCGACTAGAGGAAGCGCGTCCAGCAGTAAGGAAAGCAGCTGTTTTTTGTCCATTCAAATCTCCTCACCCATAACTAAACCAGTGATAAAAAACCATTCTAACACAGTAACAACGAAAATTTGTTCCCATATTTCTATATTACCAGATAAAATGGCTATTTAAAAATGCATTAATTTCTTCACCGGAGTCCCCTAGGGATATCATGCACAAAAAACAGCCATTTTGAACACGCACGGCAGATTAAAACTCCCGAGGACGCATTGTAGGGAAAAGGATCACATCTCTTATTGAAGGAGAATTGGTCAAAATCATGACTAGCCTATCAATACCAATGCCCAGCCCACCTGCAGGTGGCATCCCGTATTCCAAAGCTGTAAGGTAATCCTCATCCATGGCATGAGCCTCTTCATCACCCCGTGCCCGTTCATCCATCTGCTGTTCAAAACGCTTCCTTTGGTCCAGGGGATCATTAAGCTCAGTGAAGGCATTGGCTACCTCCCAACCATTAATGAACAGCTCAAAGCGATCGGTCAGCCGCGGATTTTGGGGATTGCGTTTCGCCAGCGGAGAAACCTCTACAGGATAGCCTATAACAAAAGTAGGCTGAATTAGTTTATCTTCTACATGTGCATCAAAAACTTCATTTAAAATTTGCCCCCAAACCGCATCCTGGGCAACCTCTACTCCCAACTCTGTTGCCTGCTGGCGCGCCCGCTCTGTATCAAAGTGGCCGAAATCCTGTCCGGTATACTGTTTTACAGCATCAAGCATACTAAGTCTTGTCCAAGGAAACGTAAAATCGATTTCTCGTTCAGCATAAGGGATTCTCATCGTTCCAAACACCTGCTGAACTACAGTGCTGATCATACCCTCCGTGATCTCCATCATGTCCTGGTAGTCCCCATATGCCTGGTAGAGTTCCAACATAGTAAACTCGGGATTGTGTTTTGTGGAAATACCTTCGTTCCTAAAGTTGCGGTTGATTTCAAATACCTTTTCAAATCCACCAATCAAAAGCCTTTTAAGGTACAGTTCCGGAGCAATACGAAGATAAAGATCCATATCTAAGGCATTGTGATGAGTGATGAAGGGACGCGCTGCTGCACCTCCGGCTACCGGCTGCATCATCGGTGTTTCCACCTCAAGAAAACCGCGTTTCTCCAAATAGTGACGAATGGCGCGAATAATCTCAATCCTCTTCAGAAAAACATCCTTCACCTCTGGGTTGACAATCAGATCCAAATAGCGCTGCCGATAACGCAGGTCGATATCCTTCAGACCATGCCATTTCTCCGGTAATGGCCGCAGTGATTTTGATAAAATCTCAAAGCTTTTAATAGCTACTGTAATCTCCTGTCTCCTGGTAAGAAATACAGTCCCCCGAACACCAATGATATCTCCTATGTCCAGCTTTTTATACAGTTCATAGGCCTCACTGCCTAGATCATCCAGCCTTGCATAAATCTGAATTTTGCCTGAAAAATCCTGTAGATCTCCAAAACTCGCCTTACCATGCCCTCTTTTAGCCAGCAAACGCCCTGCAATTGTAACATCCTGACCCTCATAAGCAGTAAAATCAGCTGTAATATCAGCTACATGCTGTTCAACCGGAAATCTCTTTCCAAAAGGATCGATCCCACAGGACCGCAGTTGTTCTATTTTTTCTAAACGCACACCGAGTAGATCTGGCGATTCTTCCCTGTTGCTATCTGACATAAAAAAACTCCTCCTATTACTCTTTCCGCTTTTGAAGATGCAACTTCTGCCCTCGCAAATACTATCTTTAGCTAAAGGGAGATTTATTTACGAATATCCAGAATACGATATTTTAAAGTTCCGGCAGGCACTTTGATCTCCACCACCACACCAGCCTTTTTCCCTAAAATAGCCTTTCCCACAGGCGATTCATTGGATATCTTGTTGTCTGCGGGATCCGCCTCAGCACTTCCCACAATAGTATATTCAATGACATCCCCTGTATCCTGGTCTTCTAATAAAACCGTAGAACCCACACCAACAGTGTCAGAAGGAACTTCACTGGCATCAATAATTCGGGCATGTCGCAGCATCTTTTCTAATGTAATAATCCTGCCTTCGATAAAGGCCTGTTCATTTTTTGCCTCTTCATATTCTGAATTTTCAGAGATATCGCCAAAATCGATAGCCGCACGAATGCGCTCTGCAATCTCTCGGCGTTTTACAGATTTTAAGAGGTGCAGCTCATCTTCCAGTCTCTTAACTCCATCTCCTGTTAAAAGAACCTCTTTTTCTGGCAATGTTATCTCTCCCTTGATTAAAAATTTACTTAAATTTTATGACCCACATAAATCTTTTATTCGGACCCTTTAGCAAAATATTGCAGTTAGATTAAACACTTATCCCCCCCTTAAACCAAAAAAGGTGACAATAACCCCCTGTCAGGTGTATTGCCTCCCTAATTCATAGATAATAATAAGCCCAGCCGAGCTGGACCATTGACGGCTAATGCTTCTTATTTTGCTCCGATTTTGTAGCTATTATAGAAATGTGGACTCTATTTGTCAAGCGTTCTCTTAAAATGTTTTAGATCTTCTGGTGTAAGAGCCCGATCAAAACTGCGCAAACCAGCGAGCTTAAAGCCGTGCTTTTCCCCTAGCCTCTGGATTTCTCTAACCTGAGAAACAGTCAAATCACGCCCCAAAGAATAGTTTTCGCACCTTTCCTCCAGAGCCAGGATCATGGTTTCGGCCATACAGGCATAAGCTGTTCCCGGTGGAAAACCAAAATCAAAGTTAAACTGAACATTATCCCCTGGAACATCCACAACCCCGCCTTCAATAACCAGCACATCTGGGCGTTCACTGGCTACCTTAACCGAAACATCCCGGGGACGGGCAACATCACAGACAACAGCACCTGGCTTTAAATCTTGAGGCTCGATTATTGTATCAACTGAAGATGTAACAGCCATCACAATATCTGCATCGCGAAGAGCCTCTTTGGTATTTGTTGTGAGACGGACAGCAGTTCCAGTTTCATGCAGAATCTGATGAGCCAACCGCTCCAAGCGGGAATGTGTCCGGGAAACCAAAGTTAAATCCCCTACCTCACTGGCAAGAATTTTAGCACAAACACTGCCTATCGATCCTGTAGCACCCAAGACGACTGCCTTTGCCTGAGCCATGTCAACTCCTGTGTATTCTACAGCTCTTTTGGTTCCTTCCAGGGCCATAGCCACAGTATAACTGTTGCCAGTAGTAACAGCGATTCCCAGGTTTTTAGCAACAGTAATACCGGCATCTCCCACTACAGCAGTCATGGCTCCTAACCCAACGATCTCCGCCCCTAATTTTTCAGCCAGCTTCCCTGCTTCAATGATACGGCGAAGTACATATGGCTCCGGCAGTTCCAGCATCTGGCGAGATGTCAAGGGGCAAATAATAAACCACCCCTCTGTTTCTGCAAAAGGCGATTTAATCCCCTTTATCTCCGATGCCTTATAAACAGGGAAATGGGAAACTATCCTTTCAGTGAGACTACCTGGGAGCAATTTAAACGGTTTTATCTTTTTTGTAATGTATCCTAAATCAATGGGATGTATGATAAATGCGAATTTGGTCATCAGTTTTTTCTCCTTATCCTCTTATATAAGGCTAATTAACATGGGAAACTAATTAACTCTTAGGAAGAAGGAATAAGACCAGCTTTGGTCTGCATCCTCAAGGGCTTTTCAGCTGTGGGAGTACACCAAACTATTAACGATAAGAGCAGATCTAATTGGTATCCCCCAACAATTTCTTTAATTTGCACCAGTAACAGGATCTTTAACAGGCTTTTTCCCATCTGTACTGCTATTTGGCTGCTCATCCTGCAGGTAGACTACACGTGGCTTAAGCTGCAGTTGATCCAAAAGGTTGTTGTAATCTTCGGCTTCTACCTCATCAACCCTTTTGCCCAGCAGACTGATCAAAACCCCCTCCAAAACATTTGTACCAAAAGAACGACCATCCATCTCCGGAGTTGTGGTCACTAAAACCCCCACACCCCTCTGCCGGAGAAGTTCAATGTCATCTTTGGTCACTGTATTAGTGATAATGATTTTTCCTGGTAGTTCCTGAGGCATATATTTTCTAATAAAGTGAAAATCTCCAGCAATAATATCATTGTTTTGGTAATAGTGCTCATGCTTTGTGTTTACCGTATCCTGTTTCTCCCCAGTAGGGTACAACATTTTAAAAGGCAGTTGGCTCAGAATGGGAAGCAAAATATATGCAAGATTCCGCAGTGTTGACAATTTATGAATAGGGATAGGAATTCCTAAAGAAAAAATTAGGTCCCCATAAGTAGTCTTACAGCCGGCATCCCAGAGGGCCTCAGCAATCCCAAAGCGGTCAACACCTACCACCACAAGGGCGCGTTTGCCCTTGAAGTCCCACCCCAGTTCTTGCTGGAGATAATCAATAACCCTTCTTTCTAGGGTGTTTTTCAAACCGCTGCCATCAACAATCGGAGTCTTTTTAGCAGCTGCTGCAATTTTTTTAGCTTCACGGATGGGATAGCGCTTGTTTCCAGCCACCAGGTATAGATCGATCCCCCCCATACCGAAGGCATCCACCTTGCCATCCAGCTCCTTAATCATCTGAATCGCCCGCTCCATATCTCCATCGGTACCGATCCGTTCTATAACAAACTTCTCTCCCAGAAATTCGGCTTCTACTTTATGGTCACGCTTAGAGGAACCAAGACTGATACTAACAACACGTTTCATTATTCTGTCCTCACTTTCCGTATAAAAGTTTCAGGATTCAATTTCTTGTGCAGAAAGAATCAGCTTGCGCAGGTAATCAGGATCAACATATTTGTCCTCGGTAAGAGGGGATTCCCCAAGATCAATCCCCAATACCTCCTTATCCAGAAGAGCTGCACTCCAATTGATGCGCTGCCGCGAACCGATGAGGACGACTACATCATAAGTTCTGACCTGAGCTACCAAATCCATCACCTGGTTTAACAACTCCAAACCAGACTTTTCTTTGACAAAACGCCACCGCTCCTCATTGGTCATCAGCAGGCTAAAATCAACCCCTAACTCCTTCAATAAAGAATGTATCTCATCCTTATTCTGCAGTGGAAACCCGACCACAGCAATGCTCTCCCCCCTGCGCACAGCTCCCAAGCCTTCCAGTCGAGAGATAAAACTCCGATCTACGCCATAGCGATTGGCAACCTCCTGCTGAGACATCCCTTCACTACGCAATGACATAATCTGGGTTAGGGACCGGATCAGCTTTTCCATGCTAATAATTTTATCACCAATACGGTAAAAGGTGTTCATACAGCAACATCCTTGTGCACATTTTTGTGTACAATATTCTAGCAGATCGCAACCTCTTTGGCAACAGCAGTGCACAATATTTGTGTAAAATATTATATCCCTACTTGATGGCACGGATCTTGCGTATAAATTAACCGTACTTGGTTTTGTGAAATATAGCACATATTCTTAATTGACCACAAAGGAGATGAAATTGCAGCAATGGCAGCACCTATCGGTAAAAAGCATCACATTAACCAACCCAGCAATAAATGTAAAAACAAAATAGAAACCCCTCAAGTCAAAGAACCCACGAAAGTGGAGGATGATGAGCAAAAAGTACATCTTGAATTTCCCTATGATGATCTAGAACTACTCTACGAGTATACACTCAAAGAAATGGGAATCAAAAATCCATTTAAATAAAACAGGCCAAAACAGGCCATTATTGAAATTCGCTGTTTTCCGGCTCTGAGTACTGGTTGATGCTGGTAGTTCTTTTTAGCTTGTCTTCGCTGAAATTGCCTGCCGTTTTTACGAAACCTTCTAACGCATTTTCGGAATCAAGACGACAAGACAACAACCCACCAGCCATAAATTTGGCATCTATCGGCTTTTTACCCTTGATCAGTCGGGAAAGGAATACTGGCAGTCTATTCTGTCGGGAACACAGGGGTAGGTATCCCTGTTTTACTCTTTCATTAGCGGTAACCAGGGATACCTACCCTTTTTGGGCTACAGGACAACCTTTCTTCATGTTTTTGCCATATAAACACATATTATAATATAATGTGTTCACAAAATTAGAAATGGCATAATAATGTGATGTGATGTGGGGATGAGAGCAATGAGAAAAACAGATCGGCAGTGTGCAATATGCATGCAACCCTTGCAACTTTCAACTGTGTGTATGATATAATAGGGATATTCGTAGCCATGAGGGTAGGTTTTAATCATGTCCATTCCCCAGTTCTGACCGGGTTGGCATGCTGCCCTAGGCTGTTTTTCATTTATACTATTCAACACAACTGTCATTAAGCCAGTTGTGGTAGAGATCCAATTTGTTAATAAGCCGGTTTATGCCTTTAAGTAACATAAAATGTAATCAGCTGAATTTAATATTATCAAAAGATGTGGGGGAAGTTTTGTCAGATGGAATATGTTCTTATTTTACTGATAGGTTGTGTAGCAGGTGTTGTAACTGGTCTTATCGGCGCCAGCGGAGTTATGATCGTGGTTCCGGCACTTGTCGTCCTCGGTTATTCTGTTCCTGATGCCATAGGGGCGAGTCTCTTCATAAACACAGTAGCAGCATTAGTTGTAGCATGGACCTTTTATCAAAATGAAAATCTAAATCTAAAACAGGGTATCTGGATAGCCGCAGGTTCTATTGTGGGTGCACAGGTAGGCAGTTTTATAGCCCCATCTGTTCCAGATGTCGGCCTGGGCAGTGCCTTCAGTGTATTTTTACTTATTTCAGCTGTAACATTCTTGATTAAAGGAATGAAGACGGAAACATCTAAAACTAATGTATTAGCTTCGTTTGATACAACCGATAACCAACCATCCTTTGACGACACAAATCCCACCACCCAACCATCCTCAGATGATACGAATACCGCTACCCAAATGTCCTTTATATTAAGATTATTAAGAAACAATGTTATCCTTTCCGGCCTGCTGCTGGGCTTTTTGGTCGGAATATTATGTGGTTTGATAGGAGCAGGCGGCGGGGTTATGATACTCCTTATTTTGGTATTTATTATGCAGTATAGCCTGCATGAGGGAATAGGCACATCAACTCTGATCATGGCATTTACTGCGGCATCTGGAACAATAGGCCACGCCCTTACATCCAATCTTCCCTTAAATGCGTCGCTAATTGGATCGGCAGGCACAATTGTCGGTGGGCGCTTTGCCGCAAGGTTTGCCAATAAAATTAATGAGAAAGCCCTGAGTATGGTCGTTGGAGGTTTATTTGTTATACTTGCCATCGCGATGCTGATAACCACAACGTAATAAAACGGGTATTGATTACTGATTTTACTGCAAAAACAGAGTGTTTTACCCCGTAAGGATTTTTACGTAGTTTTTCGGAAACTCACAAGAGAGTCTCCACACTGCTTTGCGGTTCAGAGATTTTTTCGTTTCACCTCCAAAATCTCTGAACAACTTTATACAGCGATAGCAAGAGATATTAGAAGAAAGACAGTGTAAAATAGACTAATTGGTTTTTACTAGAAAAATTATTAGTGAGTCGGTGACTCAAAAATTCATGCTGCCTCCACCCAGGGCAAAATGGTGGCAGCCACCATAATTATGTTAACTAATTGCCTCTTTCAGTTCCTTAACCAGGCCTACCACTCGTTCCTGCATTACCTCCGGCTGGCTTTGGTACTGCTCTACAAGGCTGACAATGGCACTGCCTACGATCACTGCGTCAGCTTCCTCTGCCATGAGGGCAGCCTGCTTAGGGTTGGAGATGCCGAAACCCACAGCCAGGGGCAAATTACAGTGCCTTTTCACCCTCTGCATAAACCCTTTTATATCTGGCGAAATACCCTCTCTCATCCCTGTCACCCCGGTAAGAGAGACGCAGTAGATGAACCCCTGGGCAGCCCTTGATATTTTCTCTAATCGCTCAGTTGTAGTGGTAGGGGCCACCAGGTAAATGAGGCACCGCCCCACCCCTTGTAGCTCCTGCTGCAGGGGAGTGCCCTCTTCTAATGGGAGGTCTGGAACAATAACGCCATCGATTCCGGCTGCAGCAGCATCCATAGCAAAACACTCCAGCCCATACTGGAGCACCGGGTTATAGTAGGTCATCAATAAAAGGGGGATTTCTGTATGTAAGCGCAGGCGCCTCACCAGATCCAGGAGTCCTCTTAAATTTGTGCCCGCGGTCAGTGAACGCAGAGATGCCTTTTGGATAACCGGACCATCAGCTATAGGGTCAGAAAAGGGCACCCCCAGTTCCACCAGGTCCACCCCGGCCTTTTCCATGGAGAGGACCAGTTTAAATGTTGTTTCCAGATCCGGATCCCCCGCAGTAATAAATGCGAATAGGCCCTTCTCGCCATTTTCTTGTAGTTTATGCAGCCTGTCTTGAAGACGTTTGCTGTCCATTTTTTGCTCCTCCTTCATCTTATCTGACACTCCCTGCTTTCCTGTTGGGCAAATACCTGAGAAACCGCAGGCACATCCTTGTCCCCACGCCCGGAGAGGTTGATCACTATCGCCTCTTCCTTATCCATGGCGGGTGCCATTTTGAGAACAGCAGCAACAGCATGGGCACTCTCCAGGGCAGGAATGATTCCCTCTAAACGGGAAAGAAACTGAAAGGCATCCAGGGCCTCCTGATCCGTAACCGTTGTATATGTCGCCCGTCCCGTTTCTTTCAGATAGCTGTGCTCAGGGCCAACCCCTGGGTAGTCCAAGCCGGCAGCAATGGAGTGTGCAGTGAGCACCTGCCCATACTCATCCTGGAGCAGGTAGCTCAAAGCCCCATGCAGGACACCTGTGCGCCCTGCATTCAGTGTCGCCGAGTGCTCCCCGGTTTTCAGGCCGCGCCCCGCGGCCTCTACCCCAAGCAGGTCTACATCGTCATCCAAAAACGGGTAAAAAAGCCCCATGGAATTACTCCCCCCGCCCACACAAGCCACCAAACAGCGGGGTAGTCGTCCCTCAACAATTAAGATCTGCTCCCTTGTTTCTCTCCCGATCACCGCCTGAAAATCCCTGACCATCATCGGGTAGGGGTGTGGCCCACCCACAGAGCCCATCAGGTAATAGGTGTTTTCCACATTGGTCACCCAATCGCGGATCGCCTCATTCATAGCATCCTTTAATGTCCTGCTGCCACTCGTCACAGGCACTACCGTCGCGCCCAGCAGCCGCATGCGGTAAACGTTCAGCTCCTGGCGGCGGATGTCCTCCTCTCCCATGTAAACAGCACACTCCAGGCCAAACATCGCCGCGGCAGTGGCAGTGGCCACACCATGCTGCCCCGCACCGGTTTCAGCAACCACCCGCTTTTTACCCATGCGTTGCGCAAGGATGATCTGCCCCATGGTGTTGTTGATCTTGTGTGCCCCGGTATGGTTTAGATCCTCTCGCTTCAAATAAATCTTTGCCCCACCCAGGTGGCGTGTCAACCTTTCCGCAAAATATAGTGGAGTCGGCCTGCCTACATAATCACGCAGATAGTACTGCAGTTCCTCCTGAAAAGCCAGATCCCCTTTCGCCTCCCCATAGGCCAGTGTTAGCTCCTCCAGGGCTGGCATCAGTGTCTCAGGAACAAACTGCCCACCATAATTCCCATAATGCCCTCTGTTATCTGGTAATTCCATGATCCACTCTCCTTTCAATCACGTGATAACACCTTGACAGGAGTGACACAGAGATAGTTCTTTTGTCACCCTTTTATCGAAATTATCCTGTTAAACAAATTTGCATACTTACTACTTACGCTGTCCCGGTCATATCAAACTGTTGGCTCCTTAGATGGCTCCTTAGGCCCACAGCAAACGATAGCTCCCAAAATAAGGCACCGAGTAGTCTATCTCACCAGCTTTAGAGCCATACCAGAACGCAGGCCCGGCAGATTTTCAATCAACTGCAAAACCCCAGCAATTCTGCTATTGCGGCCCTGATATCCTGGGCACTGACCAGTGCCTCCCCTACCAGGACAGCATCAACACCTGCCTCAGCCAACCCAGCCACATCCTCTCTGCTGCGAATGCCGCTTTCACTAACAACCACTCTCTCCTTTGGCACTGCTGAAATCAATTGATCAGTAACACCTAGATCCACCTGAAAGCTATGGAGGTTGCGGTTATTGATCCCCAGCAGAATTGCCTCTGTTTCCAAAACCCGGCACAGTTCATCTGCAGTGTGCACTTCCACCAAAGCGGCCATCCCCAGCTCTTTTGTCAAACCGATATACTCCACTAACTGCTGCTTTCCCAAGATGGCGGCGATTAGCAAAACAGCATCAGCCCCTAAAATGCGTGACTGGTAGATTTGGTATTCATCGATGATAAAATCCTTCCGCAGCAAGGGAAGAGAGACAACTCCTTTTACAGACTGGAGAAAATCCGGATGCCCCTGAAAAAACCGCTCATCTGTAAGCACAGAAATGGCACTGGCCCCAGCTTCCTGGAAAAGGCTGGCGATCTGAGATGGGTTAAAATCACGGCGAATCAGGCCACGGCTGGGGGAGGCCTTCTTAATTTCAGCGATCAATTTGATGCCGTTCATCAAATCATCCCTCCGCACAGCGCCTATAAAATCCCTAGCTGGCGTAAGATCTATCCGCTCCTTTAACTCCGGCAGAGGACAGCGGCTCTTGGCTGTGGATACCTCTTCCCTTTTAGCCTCAACAATGCGCTCTAAAATCATCAAAACCCTCCTGTCATCGGGATTACTAACCCCTATAGGCAAAACCGGTTAATCTCTTCGTTATCTCCTTCAATGCGGCCGCTATATGTTGCAGGAACCCCTTATGCAAGGAGAACTGCCCCTGTAACCCAGGACTCCATACTGGACTGGGCAAAGAAACCATCTCCCTGATGCACAGCTGTCCCCGGATCCTATTGTGTTCCAGCTACTCCACTTAAATCACAAGCCGTACCACTTACACCTGTTTGACTCCTGATAACACACCTGATTCCCCTTGGAAAATACAGCTCAGGCACAGCTCTTCGTAAAGGCAACCAGCTCTTCCAGCTTCTGCAGAGCCGCTCCGGAGTCAATGGCCTCTGCCGCCAACTCCACACCCTCTCGCAGCGTCTCCACCTTTCCCCCTACAAACAGGGCAGCAGCGGCATTCATCAAAACCACATCACGGCAGGGGCCGGGCTTTCCACTCAAGACATCTCTTGTCATGCACGCATTTCTCTCAGCATTTCCACCACAAATATCGGCAAGCCTCCCCCGCTTTAGCCCGACATCCTCTGGGGTCAGATAATAGGTTCTGATCTCACCACCCATCAGCTCGCTGACCCTGGTTTCTCCACTGTGAGAGATCTCATCCAAACCATCCCCATGCACCACCATCGCTCTTTCTACCCCCAAACTGCGCAGCACCCTGGCCAGCACACAGGTCAGATTAGGGTCGTAAACACCCACCAGTTGAACCTGTGCTCCCGCTGGATTGGTCAATGGCCCCAGGAGGTTGAAAACAGTGCGAATACCGATCTCCCGCCGTGGACCCACAGCATGTTTCATCGCTTCATGAAAAACCGGGGCAAACAAAAAACAGATGCCATTTTCCTCCAGGCAGCGCTCCGCCTGAGCAGGTGTCAGGGCCACATTCACCCCCAGGGCTTCCAAAACATCAGCACTCCCGCACTTGCTGGAAACAGCACGGTTCCCGTGTTTAGCTACCGGAAGTCCTGCCGCAGCCACCACAAAAGCAGTTGTGGTTGAAATGTTAAAGGTAAAACTGCGGTCACCACCAGTACCTACAATGTCCACCAGGCGCTTATTCACCCTTATTTTCTTTCCATGGGAGCGCATCGCCCTGGCAAACCCGGTAATCTCATCAACTGTTTCTCCCTTTAAGCGCAAGGCAGTGATCAGAGCAGCAATCTGAGCGGATGTCGCCTCACCACTCATGATCTGAGCCATGGCCTCTTCGGCCTCCTTCTCCTCCAGGTGGTACAGGTTTACCACCTTATCGATCAGGTCCTGAAGCCTCACCTCATCATCCTCCTTCCCCACAGTAATTGCCGTACCGGCATCAAGACTGTTTCCTTCAGCCAGCTCCAGAGCCTTCAGCATTGCCCCCGCCTTATACACACACTCCTCATATTCACGCTCCGGAACAGAGCCAGCAACAATACCCGCACCTACTTGCACATAGGCAGCCCCATCCTTAATGACAATGGTTCTAATGATTAAACACGAATCCAGGTTGCCGTGGAAACTGAGATAACCCACCGCTCCGCCATATGGCCCCCGCCTTACAGGTTCCAGCTCCTCGATAATCTCCAGAGCACGCATCCTAGGGGTACCGGAAACAGTCCCTGCTGGGAAACACGCCCGCAGTGCACTAAAGGCATCCTGTCCCGGGGAAAGCCTCCCCCGCACATGGGATACCAGGTGCATCACATGGGAGTAGTACTCCACATCCATCAGCTTTGGAACTTCAATAGTCCCTTTTTCACAGACATGACTGAGATCATCCCTGCTCAGAGCAATCAGCATCTCATGCTCAGCCCGCTCCTTGGGGTCAGCGAACAGCTCCCGGGCAAGCAGTTGATCACCGGCTACACTCCCCCCGCGTCTCCTGGTGCCAGCAATGGGGTGTGTCTCTGCCATGCCATTCTCCACCCTGACCAGCATCTCCGGGGATGAACCGATCAGACAGAGATCCCCGAAGTTCAGGTAATACATATAGGGAGATGGATTCAGCGAGCGCAGCATCCGGTATGCAGCAAATGTGTCACTTGCTGTCTGGCACTGGAAACGCTGAGAAAGAACCACCTGTTGGACATCCCCGGCACTGATGTATTCTTTGGCACGGCACACTTTCCTTACAAATTCGTCTCTAGTCATATTAGAGATAGGAGTAAAAGAGTGTTGGGATGGAGCATCAGATATTGCATCCTCAGAAGACAAATTGCTCTGTAGTTGCTCAACACCCTGAGCAGTCCGGGACAGCGGCTTTGCTGCCCTTTCCTCAGGTAAAACATCATCTAGCCGCTCAATAACACCCTGAATGGCTGCCAGAGACTGCTCATAAGACCCCTGGGGATCATCTTCTATAGGGATTAAAGCAACCACCCGCAGCCGGTTTGTAACATGGTCATAAATCAGAACAACCTTAGTGAGGATAAAAAAACAGTCAGGGATGTTCAGGTCATCTCTGGCAAATTCGGAAAGGGGTTCAAAATGGCGAACCAGGTCATAGCCGAAATAGCCCACCGCCCCGCCCTGAAAACGCTGCTCACCAGGCAGAGGAGCTACCCTAAGCTCAGCCATCAGGCCTTTGAGA
>JBASML010000050.1:0-5713 GCA_049656845.1 Syntrophaceticus sp. | reverse complement strand
TGGTGCAGCGCTGGTAGACATAAATATGGGTTGCCCTACACCCAAAATTGTCAAAAATGGAGAGGGGAGTGCCTTGATGAGGGATCTCCCCAGAGCTGCAGAGATCATTGCTGCGGTGGTTGAAGCTGTGAATGTTCCGGTGACCGTGAAGATGCGCAGGGGTTGGGCAGCGGGAGAAACAACTGCTTTGGAGCTGAGTATGCTGGCAGAGGAGTGTGGAGCTGCTGCGGTGGCTGTTCACGGCCGCACTCGGGATCAATTTTACTCCGGAAAAGCGGACTGGGGGATCATCAGCCTGGTAAAAAAAGCTGTAAAGATCCCGGTGATTGGCAATGGGGACATCACTACACCAGAGGACGCCTCGAGGATGTTTGAGAAAACCGGTTGTGATGCGGTGATGATCGGGAGAGGTGCACTGGGAAACCCTTGGATTTTTCAGCGCACAGTGCACTTCATTAAAACAAGAGAACTGCTGCCAGAACCCTCGGCAAGAGAACGCATCCAGACAGCCAGGCGCCACTTTGACCTGGCTGTCAAACTGAAAGGTGCGGAGGTAGCTGTGTTGCAGATGCGTAAACAACTAGCCTGGTATGTGAAGGGCCTGCCTGGTGCCGCCAAAAGGCGCTCTAGAATTAACAGCTGTAAAACAGCAGAGGAAGTGCAGGAATTGCTGGATGCATATCTTTTAGAGTTTTCCGAATAACGGAACCAGGCTTGTTTTATTATTGTAAAAGCCAAAAAGGACTTATTTTAATGTTCGTCTAACTATATAGGTTGTATTCATATGGATTGATGGGATGAGCCGCTGGGGAACTGCTCTACCATTTTTGTGGAGCTTGATATTGTGAAGCTCTTTTTGTAATGTTTTCAGAAAACGATATTTTAGGGAAGGGCGGCTAACTTTTTCTAGCGGTTCTTTCTAGGGTTGGAGTTTTTCTCAAAAGGAATTTAGAGTGTACTTGTTTGATTGGTAATTGAATTGAAAGGATAAGATTTATTCTGATGACTGAACTGCTGATGGAACTTGCAACAACAGTAACTTCCTATATCGCCTCTTTGGGGTATTGGGGGTTAGGAATCATGATGGCTATTGAAAGCTGCAATATCCCTATTCCCAGCGAGATAATTCTTCCTTTTGGGGGCTATCTGGTTTCAACTGGGCAGCTGAAATTCTTCCCTGCAGCCTTGGCTGGTGCTGTCGGAGGTACTGTGGGTTCTATTATTTCTTATTATATTGGCCTTTTTGGCGGGCGCCCGCTGCTCTTACGCTATGGAAAATACATCGGCCTCACCACAGAAATACTGTATAAAGCAGAAAGCTGGCTCAATCGCTACGGGGATTTCACTGTCTTCTTTTCCCGCTTGCTGCCGGGTATCCGCACCTTTATTTCTCTGCCTGTCGGCGCTGCCCGCGTAAAAATGATTCCCTTTATCATTTATACCTTTCTAGGCTCTCTCATCTGGGCATTGTTTCTCACTTATTGCGGCTACCTGCTCGGCGAGAATTGGGAGATTATTCGTACCTGGTTCCAACGTTTTGACCTCGTTCTGCTGGGAATTATCATTCTGCTGATAGCCTGGTTTGTCTGGAGAAAGGTATCGCGGAGTCAGGCCTGAAGAAACAAAAGGATACATCCCTAAATACTCCCATACATTACCAGGTGACTGTCACTTGGGAAATCAAGGAGATGATTGATATTGCTGAAAGTAAAAATTCTTGCAGAGAATCATGCATACCGCAGGGGTCTACTGGCAGAACATGGGCTGTCTATGCTAATAGAAATAGATGGTTTCATTATACTCTTTGATACAGGTCAGACAAATGTGTTTGCCCGCAACGCAGAGCATGATGGAATTGATCTCAGTTCTGTAGATGCGGTTGTTCTAAGCCACGGACATTACGATCATACCGGGGGTCTCCCATATTTTTGTAAATTAAACACGGAAGCACCGATCTATGTGCATCCAAAAGCATTTCTTGAGAGATTTAATAGTTCAGAGGGGGAGCCATCAGGTTCAAACATTGGTATCCCCTGGTCACCAGATCAAATAGATAATCTTCCAGGTAGAATTAAAACTCAACAAAAACCTCTTCAAATTCATAAGAATGTAATGCTGTCAGGTGAGGTAGCAAGGACTGTTCACTTTGAGGATGTTTCGCAGAACTTTCTACTGAGGGACGGCAAAAACAGGCTTATTGAAGACAGGGTTGTGGATGAGCAGTTTTTAGCTGTCAAGGGACCAAAGGGCATCTATATTTTTGTGGGGTGCTGCCATCCAGGTGTTATTAACTGCATTAAACATGCCTTGAGCCTTTTTCCTGGTGAAAGGGTGGCTGCTGTTGTGGGGGGTATGCATCTCAAAAATGCTGAAAATGCCAGGATAAAAGCTACAATACAGCACTTCCTGGAGCTGGGAATAGAAAAGATAGCACCACTTCACTGCACCGGTTTCACAGCAACCTGTGAAATGAAAAGGCTTCTCCAAGACAGATTTATGCTGCTTGCCTGTGGTGATGAATATGTTTTTGATTATTAATCAGATTTCTCTTTTTGGTGCATTTTCTCCTGAAAATACCTGTCGATAATTGTTTCGGCCAGCCGCTTCTGCAGTGCAGCCTGGGAGACCAGGAACATGACAATCAAAAACCACTCGATGGATTCCTTTGTTTCATCATCCACAGGGGCTGTTTTCTCTTGGATCAGATCTATCTTTTTTTCACAGATTTGCTTTAATTGTTCAGCCTGGTCGCTGTTTATTTCTTGCACCAGTTCATAAACGAAATCGATCAGAGAATTAGAGTCTGGCTGCTCGTCTTCATGATGTTTATTGTGTTTATCAGTTGGTTTTTGGAGAATACTGAATAGCAAGGCAATATCATTGATAGATAATATCTGTTTGGAATTATAGAGCAACAGTAAAAGCGCGATATGCTGGCGGGAGTATCTTTTTCGTCTGGGAGGCATAAGGATACCTGCTTTGGCATAGTTGTTGATCATGGTTTTTGTTAACAGTTTATCCTTGCTATGCCTTTTCTGTTGGGATAGCTTTTGTTCGATAAATTCGGTCACCTGGTCTACGTAAAGTTCTATTTCAGGTATATCACTCAAAGCTATAGGCTGATCAGGAATAATTTCGTCAATCAGCGAATAAAATTCTTCTTTTTTCATAAAAATACCTCCATTTTCAAGAAGAAATCACAAGGGACGGCAGCCTATGAAAAGTACAAATTTGAGCTAGACATGGTACAATATACAAAAATGCTTTTTAGCATTTTATATTAAGTTGGTTAGGATGTAAAAGGTTATTATACAGACTGGCGTTTCTTGTGATCTCTTTTTGATAACAGTATGTTCTGTCTTCACCGGGGACAACCTCTGCTCGGCATCAACAATTAATAATTAACGAAACCGATGGCAAATAAAACACCTGATGCTCCTTAATAAATAAAGCAGTCAAACAATTTTGGCCTCAATTATTATTAAAACATACATATTTATAGATTGCAATTGGATACCATGTGATGTAATATATAACAAGCAGCATGTAGTTTTCATTACTACATCTTGCATTAAGCAAAACCATAAGCTATGGGAGGCAAAAGATGAAGATTACTTTGATTGAACCGAAAGCTCCGGGAAAACACGTTTATAGCAGTGTTACTATGCCCCGTTTAGGGTTGCCCATACTGGGGACGCTGCTGCAGAAAGCAGGCCACCAGGTGCGGCTGATCATGGGTTCCAGCGGGGATATACATTTGTCAGAGATTACCGATGCAGATTTAATCTGTATCTCTACCACTACTTCCACAACCATTGAAGCTTACCACATAGGTGATTTTGCCCGGGATCTGGGTAAACTGGTAATTATGGGGGGCGCTCATGTGAGCTTTATGCCTGAAGAGGCTTTAGAGCATTGTGATTATCTCTGCCGTGGTGAGGCTGATGTGACCTTTATCCCGTTAATATCTTGTATTGAAAGAGGAGAATTGCCGTCAGACATCCCTGGGGTTTCTTATCGCCAGGGGGATCAAATTATAAACAACCCAAATGCCGATTGGGTGGATTTCAAAAGTGTGCCTTTTCCTGATCTAAGCCTCTTTACCGGGCTGAAGATGACTACTTATCCGGTGATGACCTCCCGTGGTTGTCCCTTTAACTGTACTTTTTGCAGTGTTACCCAGATGTTCGGCCATAAATATCGCTACCGTGAAACAGAAAGCCTGCTGGAAGAACTCAAACAGTACAAAGGTAAACAGGTTTTCTTTGTTGATGATAACTTTGCTGCTAATCTCAGCCACACCAAGGAATTGCTGCGGGAGATGATTCGGCGCGATATAAAGCCTTCCTGGTGGTGCACCCAGATCAGGACAGATGCCGCTCGGGATGATGAGCTGTTACAGCTGATGTATGACAGTAACTGCCGCATGGTTTTCGTGGGTATGGAGTCCGTCAATCCTGAAACCCTCAAGAGCTTCAATAAAAAACAGGATGTGGAGGATATCGAGTACTGTATTCAGCGTTTCCATGAGTTAGGCATTTTAATCCATGGCATGTTTGTTTTTGGTGCCGATGAAGACAACCTGCAGACTATAGAAGAAACAGTGAACTTTGCCTTGAAGAACCGCATCGACACTGTGCAGTTTATGATTCTTACACCTTTACCCGGAACCAAAACCTTTTTCGACATGGAGGATGAAGGGAGGCTGCTGACCCGCGATTGGAATTTCTATGATGCTCACCATGTGGTATTTAAGCCCCAGCAAATGTCGCCTTATGAACTGCAGATGGCCACGATCCAGGCCTTTAAAAAATTCTTCACAATTCCCAATATGTTTAAAAATCTGTTTATTACTGGATTCCGATCTGTGGCTTTTCGGGCAGTGGGGTTCTGGATGGTGCGCAGCTGGGAGAGGGAAAACAGCTGGTACTATTCGTTTCTCCGCAATCTTTCCAACACGGAACCGGCCGCAGGCTGGAGAAAAAGTATTTCTAAAAGCATTGAGAGGTTTAGGCTGCGTAAATTAAAATACCTCTGCAGTGAGAAGCTTATGGAAATAGAACTTTCTCAGGATGAGGAGCGTTATGTAATCGATTTGAAAGGTATTTTAAACGATTTTTCTTTAGATGAGACATTTAAAATGCTTTATGAGCAAATACCCCGCTTTTACCAGAATGTGACCATCAATATCGGTGAGGTGTGCTTTGCCTCTGAGGAAACCATAGTGAAATTCGTTAATAAACTCAATGAGCTGGCCAGCAAAGCCAGGGATGTTCGAGTTAAGGTTTCTCCAGGCAATCAGAACCTGGTCGATGTTTTAAAGAAATATGATATGACTATTCCAGCGTTTAGTATTGTTGTAAATTAGATGCACCGGGAACGGTTCTCACGTCTCACACAACATTTTGAAAAATCGTGATCAGTTTGCAACATTGATTTTTAGTGGTTTATGGGAGCGGTTCTTCTGATTGATATCTGACCCACATTACGCAAAGCAATCCCTTTCCCCAATGATTAATGACTGGTCACTAAGCACTATCTGGCCAGGACAATGGTTATGAATTAAAAACCTGCTGAGAAGCCCAGGTTGTTCCTGGGCTTTTTTATTTGACAACAAATAAAACCCGGTGTATTATTATAATGTGCATATGCACAGAATGAGGTGAGCCAATGCCGAGAAGAAAAAAGACCAGAATGGTGGGGTTTGTACCAT
>JBASML010000049.1:0-2050 GCA_049656845.1 Syntrophaceticus sp. | reverse complement strand
ATTTTGGACAACTATAATGATGATTATTATCTAAAAACTACCCTAGAGAAGGATAATACCAAATCCCAGGAAGATGCACTGGTGGAGATCTACAAACGGCTGCGGCCTGGGGAGCCCCCCACTGTAGAGAGCGCGCGGGGACTATTGGAGAACCTCTTTTTTGACACGCGTCGCTATGATCTTGGTGAAGTGGGGCGCTACAAATTAAACAAAAAGCTTGAATTGGATGATACCCATGACAGCAGGTGTTTGACACCTGATGATGTATTTGCAGTTGTCGGTTATTTTCTCAAGCTGATGAATGGTGAGGGGAATGTTGATGACATTGACCATCTGGGGAACAGGAGACTGCGTTCAGTGGGAGAACTGCTGCAGAACCAATTCCGGATCGGTCTGGCGCGTATGGAAAGGGTTGTTCGGGAGCGCATGACCATCCAGGATGTGGATACCATAACCCCACAGGCATTGATCAATATTCGTCCTGTTGTGGCATCGATCAAAGAGTTTTTTGGCAGCAGCCAGCTCTCTCAGTTCATGGATCAGACTAACCCCCTGGCAGAACTGACACATAAGAGGCGTTTAAGTGCTTTGGGGCCGGGTGGTTTAAGTAGGGAGCGTGCAGGCTTTGAGGTGCGAGATGTTCACCACTCACACTACGGGAGGATGTGTCCCATTGAGACTCCGGAGGGGCCAAACATTGGCCTTATTGGATCACTCAGCACCTATGCCAGGGTAAACAGATATGGTTTTATCGAAACACCCTACCGAAAAGTGGACAAGGAAAAGGGTATTGTGACCGATGAAATTGTATATTTGACTGCTGATGAAGAAGATAAATATGTTGTCGCGCAGGCTAATGCTCCTCTTGATGAGGAAGGCCGCTTTACTACACCCCGGGTTGATGTTCGGGATGGAAAAGATATTTTAGCTGTGCCTCCCTCGGAAGTTGATTTTATGGATGTTTCACCAAAACAGGTAGTTAGTGTTGCGGCAGCTCTTATTCCCTTTTTGGAGAATGATGACGCCAACCGTGCCCTGATGGGTGCCAACATGCAGCGCCAGGCTGTGCCTCTTTTGCGTACCGAAGCACCCTTTGTAGGCACCGGGATCGAATATAAGGTTGCTCATGATTCGGGTGTTGTAGTGACCTGTGATGAGGCCGGAGTGGTGGAAAGGGTTGCTGCAGATGAGATAAAGATCAGGGGAGACTCCGGCAGAGTGACGATTTACAAGCTGGCGAAGTTTGCCCGTTCCAATCAGGGTACTTGTATCAACCAGAAGCCTATAGTTAATAAAGGCCAGCGCGTAGAGGAGGACCAGGTGATTGCTGATGGTGCTTGCACTTCCGGAGGCGAGCTTGCCCTGGGCAGAAACGTATTGGTGGCGTATATGCCCTGGGAGGGTTACAACTATGAGGATGCTATTCTGATCAGCGAGAAACTGGTAAAAGAAGACTTCTTCACATCGATACATATTGAAGAATATGAATGCGATGCTCGTGATACCAAGCTGGGTCCCGAAGAAATCACCCGGGATATACCCAATGTGGGTGAAGATGCATTAAAGGATCTTGATGAGCCGGGGATAATACGAGTAGGTGCTGAGGTACGACCCGGTGATATCCTGGTAGGTAAGGTAACCCCTAAAGGGGAAACCGAGCTTACAGCAGAAGAACGCCTGCTCAGGGCCATCTTTGGAGAAAAGGCCCGGGAGGTGAGGGATACATCTTTACGGATTCCTCATGGGGAGTCCGGGCGGGTTGTTGATGTCAAGGAATTTTCTCGGGATAATGGGGATGAACTCCCACCCGGTGTCAATAAATTGGTGCGGGTATATGTAGCCCAAAAAAGAAAGGTGTCTGTAGGGGATAAGATGGCCGGAAGGCACGGAAATAAAGGGGTTATATCCAGGGTTTTGCCTGAAGAGGATATGCCTTTCCTGCCTGACGGTACCCCGGTGGAGATAATCTTAAATCCCTTGGGAGTCCCCTCGCGTATGAACATCGGACAGATTCTTGAGTGTCATTTGGGGCGGGCTGCCCAAGAGATGG
>JBASML010000048.1:0-5796 GCA_049656845.1 Syntrophaceticus sp. | reverse complement strand
CGGAGGGGTAACACCCGTTCCCATTCCGAACACGGCAGTTAAGCCCTCCAGCGCTGATGGTACTGGGACATCCCGGGAGAGTAGGTCGCTGCCAGAATATAATTTAAAGGAACACATAATAGTGTTCCTTTTTTACTTTTCTGAGTTATAAAGTTTCGGTCTAAATTGCAGGATGCTCCTTTCTCTGTTTTCCCAGCATGTTTGGTGAACAATGGCGATAAAGATAAAGTGTATAATAGAAATAGCCGCCAGTCCCTGCCACTACAATCATAAACTAGATACAATTAGGTGTACTAACATTCAAAGGAGAGTATGATGAGAAATAAAGGACCTGTTTATCTATGGTAGATACCAGTCTCGGTTCAATGGTCTTTTTCGTAAAACCGCTGCTAGCCAGCTTTTTAGCAGCAATTGTTCTGGGAGAAAAATTAAGCCTTAATCTATTATTTGGTACTCTGTTGGTCTTGGTTAGTATTTATGTAGTACAGCGGGCAGGTAAAGGACAAAGTAGTTAAAATCCGCGCCTGGAGTTCATACCTCACTATGGCAAGTGCAGGATATTATGGGCTATCGTAGTAACTACCTAGATAATAGGCAGGTTTTTTATTAATTATATTGAATTATATAGTTACAGTAACCTAAAGGAGTGACCGGGTCGTTGTGTGGGCGTTTCAGCCTTACAGTGGAGGATGATGCAATAGCTGAATATTTTCGGATCCGTAATCTGTCGGTACAGTACAAGCCTGATCATAACATTGCTCCCGGTCAAATGATTCCGGTTATTACTGGTCGGCATGATAATAGGCGCTTGTCTCTTATGCGCTGGGGATTGATCCCTTCTTGGGCAAAAAAACCGTCTACCGGTTATAAAATGTTCAATGCCCGAGCAGAGACCCTCGAACAGAAACCCTCTTTTCGCAATGCTTTTTACAAAAGACGCTGCCTAATCCCTGCTGAGAGTTTCTATGAATGGAAGCAGCGAGGGGAAGATCCTCTCCGTATTTATTTACCATGTCATAAACTCTTTTCCTTTGCAGGTATCTGGGAACTGTGGAAATCTCAAAAAGGAGAGGCTATACTCTCTTGCAGTATAATTACAACTGAACCCAATGACTTTATGAAAGAGATACATAACCGCATGCCTGTAATTATAGAGGATGAGGAAAAGATGAGAATCTGGCTGGAGGGAATAAAACTGAGTGATTTGAAAGATTTATTGGTGCCTTACCAGGGAGAGATGGCTGCGGAACCCTTTTCTCTGAAACAAAAAAGTTCTAAACAATGAGGAATAATTTATTACACATCGCTGACCTAAAAGGCCTATAAACTATGGTAAACCAATCCGCGGCTGCGGCACAAGAACTGTGATTGTATTTTGTCATGTTCAAATTTGTCGTTGGTGGTTAGGCATTAATTGTTGAAGAAAAGAATTGTTTTAGGCAAAAACTATTGATTGAATAAGAAATAAGGCAAGCCTGGTCTGTTTGTGCAAGTTAGTGTATTGAAAATAATTAGTAAGGGGGCGATTAAATATGCTGAGAACAGTCAATAACACCCAATTAGAGCTTATTGAAGGGGATATTACCGAAATGGATACAGATGCCATTGTCAATGCTGCTAATTCTTATCTGAAACACGGGGGTGGGGTAGCGGGAGCTATTGTTAGGAAAGGCGGCCGTATTATTCAGGAGGAGTCAGATAAAATAGGGTACTGCCCGGTAGGGCAGGCAGTGATCACCGGAGCCGGCAGTCTCAAGGCAAAGTATGTGATCCATGCGGTTGGACCCAGAATGGGTGAGGGGAACGAGGATGAAAAATTAAAAAATGCTACCTTGAATAGCCTTAAACTAGCTGACCGGGAGGGCCTGGAAAGCCTAACTTTTCCGGCAATCAGTGCCGGTATTTTCGGTTTCCCCATTGACCGTTGTGCTGAAATCATGCTGGAAACCACAATCGAATATTTACGCGGTACGACTGGTTTAAAGAAGGTTGTTTTCTGCTTGTTCGGGGAAGACAGTTTTAACGTCTTTAAAAAAGAACTGGAAAGGCAAATACCAGAGTAGGAGTATGACAGAAATATGAATGATCAACTGAAATATGAAAAGATCGCAGATCTTCTGGCATCAACAGGTAATACAGTGGTGGTCACAGGAGCAGGGATCAGCACTGAAGCGGGAATCCCTGATTTTCGGGGTGAAAATGGGATCTACCGCACCCTTGGTGAAGACAAAGTAATGAGCCTGCTCAACATTAAGGCCTTCCGGAAAAATCCCCGTGAGTTTTACGAGTTCTACCGGAATTACTTTATGATGCCTCAAGTTAAACCAAGCCGTGCCCATTTTCTGCTAGCTGAAATGGAAAAGAAGGGAATCATCAGGGCTATTGTAACCCAAAACATTGACAACCTTCACCAGGAAGCAGGCAGCAAGAGAGTAATAGCAGTTCACGGGAATGCTGAGCAGTTTTTATGTACAAAAATCGGCTGTTATACAACAGTTGATGCAGACTATGTCCGAAATTATCCTGATATAGTGCCTAAATGTCCCCAATGTGAGAGCATCCTAAAACCAGATGTAGTCCTGTTTGGCGAACCCATTCAAAATCACCGCCAGGCAAGGGATACCATTCTCAGTGCCCAATTGTTGATAGTAATTGGCTCATCCTTAACTGTCTATCCGCTGGCGGGCTTTGTTGGGGAGTACGGCGCATCCAGGAAAAACTTCATTATAATAAATAAAGGGTCCACAGCTTTAGACCATGTAGCAACAATAAAACTAGAAACAAACAATACCGGAGATGCGCTAGAGAAAATATGTAAGTGTTTTTAAGCAAAAGGGTGGAGGTGTGAAGATGCAGTCAACTATCGATTGTGTTCCATGTTATATCAAGCAGGTGATCTCTACACTGCGCGCAGCAGGGATTGAAGAAAGGGAACATCATACAATGATCAATGATCTACTTCCTAAGATTGCAGAACTAGATCCAGCGAAAACTCCTGCTGAAAACTCTTCGTTGGTACTCTTTGAGGCTTACCGTTTAATGGGACAAGATGACCCTTTTAGGGAGGCGAAAGCCGTTTCAAATCGACTAGCACGTACCTTTTTGCCCGCTTTAGAAAGGATCATCTCTTTTAGTGAGAACCCCCTCCTGACTGCACTACAAACTTCAGTTGCCGGAAATATAATAGACATGGGGATCAATCCGAATTATGATGTTGGTGAAAGCATCAGCCAGGAACTGAAGAGGGGATTCCAGAGAAATGATATTAAAGCTTTTCGTGAGCTTTTAAACAAAGGAGGCCCCTTGGTTATTATCGGGGATAACAGCGGGGAAATTTTTTTTGACTATCTGCTTTTAGCGAAACTACGCAATTATACTGAAGAGCTATTCTATGTTGTCAAAGGTGGACCGATCCTCAATGATGCCACAATGGAGGATATAGAGGATACAGGGATTTCCCTTCTGGCCACTGTACTTACTACAGGAAATAATTACCTGGGAGTGATTCCAGAAATCAGCAGTCAAGAGCTCTGTTCTGTCATGGAATCTGCCAATCTCGTTTTAGCCAAGGGCCAGGCTAATTATGAGACACTGGAGGGAACCTCCTTTGCTGGTGATAAAACCTTTTTCCTACTGCAGGCCAAGTGTTCAGTAATCGCAGCACATCTGGATGTTGACCTGGGCGATTCAGTGCTGGTGCGCAATAAAAAAGCGTAACACCAACAACAATGACCTGGCTTGCTTTGTTGCTTTATTCAGTTCAGTGAGAAGAAAGGGTCAGACCGCTAAATCAGTATAAGTATCTATCTCTGAATAACTTTTATCCAAATCTTACGCTGGCGAGGGCCATCAAATTCACACAGGAAAATACCTTGCCAGGTACCAAGGAGGGCATGTCCCTCTGCTACGAGAAGATTGACAGATGTACCTACCAGCACTGTTTTAATATGGGCAGCAGCGTTTCCCTCTAGATGGTGATAACTGCCATAAAGGGGAACAATTTTATCCAGTGTTTCCATGATGTCCTTAGCAACACTGGGATCAGCGTGTTCATTGATCGTTAACCCACATGTTGTATGTGGTGAATAAATACAGCAAATACCTTCGTCAATCTTATTTTCTTGTAGAACTTTATTGACTTGAGGAGTAATATCCAGCATTTCTATTTGCTTTGATGTCCTGATGCCCAGTTCAATAACACTCATTTGCATCAACTCCTTGGAGTTTTTGACCTAATGATAGTCAATTTACATAGTAAAGTAAAGCACGGGAAGAATAAAAAGCAAAAAAAGGAGGGATGTTTATGAAATGGCATACTGAATACCACTGGTTTAATACAAAACAGAAAAGGGAATTTATCAATATCACTGATCTTGTGGATCGGGCTGTAAAAACAGCGGGTATCAAAGAGGGAATGGCCATGGTCAGCGCCATGCATATTACAGCTGGAGTTTTTGTCAATGATGAAGAGGAAGGAATCAAAGCTGATATGTTAGAGTGGGCTGAGGAACTTGCCCCATTTAGAGAGGATTACAGGCACCACTTGACCGGGGAAACCAATGGGGATGCCCACCTGAAAAGCATTTTATTTCATCACCAGGTAATGGTGCCGGTAACCGACGGCAAACTGGATCTCGGTCCCTGGCAGCAGATTTTTTATGCTGAGTTTGACGGCCAGAGGCGCAAAAGAATGCTAATCAAGGTTTTTGGTGAATAGATGTTTTGGAGGTGCTCAAGATGTATATGAGGGGAGGCCCTCCTGACCCGGAGGGCATATACGGTATCAATGGAGCAGGGCGGGCTGTTATGTGCCCGCTGTGCGAAACCTTATGGGATGTAACAACAATTCTCAACACATTCAAACCTGAAGAACAGGAGAGATTTTGGGCCGGGAAGGGTTGTCCTGATTGCTGGTATATGTGGAGCGATTGAGCTATGCCTCTTCATCGTTGTTTACCTGGCTGTGAAAGATCTCTTCTGGGGTTAATGCATCCTCATCTGAAACACTTTTTACTTGGTTGATTACCTCGGTAACTCCTCGAGCTATAGAAACAGCTTAGACAGCTGTTTCGATTTCCTCATGGTCATTTAAGTGGCCCGCCAGCACAACTTTTCCGCGTTTAACACTTTCTACTCCAATTTTATAAAGATTTCCGCCCGGATCCCCTTCCAATTCCTGTTGGACCTCTTGGATTATCTTCTTGCGGTGATCGAACCATCGGTGCTGATGGAGATGGGTTACCTTTATAGGGGAGAGGTACATACTGCACTGAAGGGCGCTGTTGATTGGGTTGGGGGTATAGTTCCATCAACCTGTGTGTTTCATTTGGAAGCGTACATGAAACGTATTCTTAAATTACCCTGCTTACGTTCTTTTATGCAGTTATTCACCAGAACAACTGCAGCGAAATGCACCTAAAAATAGCAAGATAATAGTTTTGTACAATTGCTATGTATATTATTTGTATTTGTGGAATACTATGTATGGCTGAATAATATAACAATAATAGAAAGGAGCAGTCACAACTAGCGTGAAAAAATGGCTGTAGGAAAAAAGAGACCTAAAAAAATTTATATGCCGGGAGACCTAGGTGATGCATCAACAAGGAGAAATTACCGGAAATCAGGGCCTTTAGTCATCTATAAGCATATGGAGGCGTTTAATAAGATGGGTGAAACAATTGCTTTATCTGATTTTTTGCAGCTGCCTGATACCAAGGCAAAAGATGTGATGCTGGAATTGAGCAGTATAAGTGATCAAAAGTTGGCTGACGAGTGGAATGTGCAGACCAGTTT
>JBASML010000047.1:0-6510 GCA_049656845.1 Syntrophaceticus sp. | reverse complement strand
GGTCCAGATCCTTCTCATTCAAATAGTGTCCATTCATCCAAGTAAGTTTCTTTATGTCATAAATTGCAGCTGTTTTCCCTACCCTTTCCAGAGTAAATTGGCGCACCAACTCTGGAAGTGAAAGGATCTCCTCCTCACCCTCAGGTGACCATCCTAGAAGCGCCAAGTAATTGAGCAAGGCTTCTGGTAGGTAACCCATCTCTCGGAACTCCTCCACAGAGGTCGCTCCATGTCGCTTGCTTAATTTGCTGCGGTCAGGTGCCAGAATCATAGGAACATGAGCAAAAACAGGGAGCGGATAGCCTAAAGCCTGATAAATTAGGATCTGCCTGGGTGTGTTAGAAAGATGCTCCTCTGCCCTCAGGACATGAGAGATCCGCATTTTGGCATCATCTACAACACAGGCAAAGTTGTAGGTCGGTATTCCGTTGGATTTGATAATAATAAAATCATCAAGAACATCATTAGCAAAAGCCACATCACCCCTAAAGAAATCTTGTACCACCGTTTCCCCTGTATCAGGAATACGCAGCCTGATTGCTGGGCGATAGCCCTCACTTTCTTTTTGCTTTCTTTCCTGTAAAGTTAACTCTCGGCACCTGCCATCATAGCGTGGTGCCTTACCTGACGCCATAGCCTGTTTGCGTCTTTCCGCTAGCTCCTCAGGGGTGCAATAACATTTATAGGCTATCCCCTGGTCAACCATCTCCTGGGCTATGTTTGTATATAATTCTAGACGCTGGGATTGATAATAGGGGCCATAAGGACCGCCTACAGAGGGGCCCTCATCCCAGTCAAGCCCCAACCACCTAAGTGCTGAAAGTATCCCGCGGGTCGACTCCTCTGTAGAACGAGCCAGATCCGTGTCATCTATCCTTAGGATAAAGCTTCCGCCGTTATGACGTGCAAAAAGCCAGTTAAATAATGCCGTACGGGCACCCCCAATATGTAGACTACCTGTTGGACTAGGTGCAAAACGCACCCTGATATCTTGAACCACGTTAGTTCATCCCTCCTGCTTTGATAGAATGCCCACTTTTCCAAGTATACCATAGCTAAAATCAAAAAAATACTCACCCGGAAAATAGATATCAGAAACCAGAAGTGAAAGTGATCGGTTTTCATTATCTGCTGGCTGTCATGAAATATTGTTTTTACAATTATTTGAGACATTGCGTTTAACAACCAGAGATAATAAAATAGAGATTAGAAAGGGGGGAAACAAAAATGGGGAAAATCAAAAAAACATAGGTTTCACAGATCTCTTAAAGCTGCCTAAACCATCCTGGCCATTCAAAAAAAAGAAGGGTGATTCGAAAGCAGAAGATGATGAATTATACCCTCTTGATAAGGCAAAGGAGTACTGGGAGCAGGCAGTAGCTTATTATCGTTCAGGACACTATGACCAAGCTACTATCAAATTCCGTAGTTTCATAGAAGTGCTTCTCAAGGCAAACTGCACCGGTTTTATCTCATCTACTGAAAATAACCTCCTGGCTATCGCCCAAAAAGCCTTCGGTGAAATTCCTGCAGAAATACGCGCAGCCCTTAATTTTATTAACCCACACTATACGCTGGTTAAAAGCGTTTACAGCCCTGCTTTTGTTGATGAGATCTATGAACAAACAAAGGCCATTGCCGAATGGGTTTTCTCGCAATCCTCTTTAAATCCTCACATTGACCTAGAAATTAAATAATCTTACCAACATGTACACCTATTACCATAAAAATAGTATAAATTCTAATTTTATTAAGGGGAAAGGAAATCAACCACTACTTTTTAGGGTGGGTCAGTATCTCATCACCCTGACCCGCCCATTGTTCTTCATAATAGACATTCATTTATTCTTTGAAAACCGGTAGCTCTTTCAAATAAATAATATTATCCAAATCTTTAGCATCCCTCTCAACCAGAATGGCAGCAACTGCTGAAACAATACCCCCTGCCTTTTCTACTAACCTGCGCACCGCTTCAATTGTTTCCCCAGAACTAATGACATCATCAATGATAGCCACCCTTTTGCTCCTTAGAGATCTGGCATCATCACCACTAAGGCAAAAAAGCCTTTTCTTCTTTTTTGAATAAAACTCATCGATGATCGGGCTGTCCATATATGGCCAGATGTTCTTCCTGGCGATCACGTAGTTCATTCCAAGCAGTCTAGAAACCTCAAAGGCCAGAGGTATTCCTTTTGCTTCAGGTGTTACAATAGCATCAATCTCGGGAAGCCTCTTTACAATCTCTGGAGCAACCCTACACACCAATTCAGTATCACCCAAAATAACAAAACTAACAACCTTCAACCCAGGTGCAGCCTCAATAACCGGCAGCTCCCTTCTCAGCCCACAGAGTTCCAAAGTATAGGTTTCCATCCCTTTTATCCCCGCCTCCTCTTTAAAAAAATTTAGTGATTGGGTTCAGTTGTCCATGATACCTGCCGTCCCGTAACAATAACCCTTTTCCCGGAACCAGAGGGTGGAGCACAAGTGATTAAAGTAAGGAGCCGCTCCTCAGTAGGATCGAATATAGTCGTTTCATCACTCTCATGTATTGTATAGATAGATTCCACATGATAAGCTAGTTTATTTTTTGAATTTTTTTTGTCTGAAATAAATACCATATCCCCGGGTTTAAGTTTGTGAAGATCTTTAAATCCTGACCCATAAACATTATTGTGGGCAGCGATTATAAGATTGCCCTGCATACCGGGATAAACACCCCGGGGGTCACACCCAGGGCCCTGGCGCAGTTCCTTTTTTCCCACACCTTCCACAACCACTGCCTCAACAGAGATTGATGGAATTTCCAACAAAAATGGCGGCCTGATCAGTTTTTCACTGGTATTGTTTTGTTTTTTTACAGCAGAAACATCTTCCTGTTTTAGTTCATGCTTGAGCAGTAATTGGCAGTAATAGTTATACCCATGCTCTGCCAAAGGTTTGAGAATAATAAGAAGACCGCAAATGATCAGTAACAAACCTATTTTTTTACGCACCCTCTAAATACCTCCCAGTGGGTCTTGGGTACAGTCTTCGCCTTATAACAAATCAACTTCTAGTTTTTTCTGCACCCTGATCATCTTTTCCTTCCAACTGCTTACAAAAATACCCTACAGAGATAACAACGATTCTACTGTATAATACCACTTTGCCCTTAACTTAGCCCAGCTATCTTGCCTTTATTAGTTGTGTGGTAAGGCAATTAATACATTACCCTTCAAGAAGCGCTATAATACTATCATGAACAACTAGGTAAAACATCAGTATTCAGAGCAAATATCACCAAAAAGAAGTGATACTCAATATGGACTTAAAAAAAAGAAAAATCATCACTGCTTTAATGGTGGCCATGTTTCTTGGTGCTATTGAGGGCACTGTTGTAACTACCGCCATACCAACAATAGTTAAAGATCTCAGTGGTTTTAGCTTGATCAGTTGGGTTTTTTCTACATATTTTTTAACATCAGCCATCTCTACCCCTATTTATGGTAAATTATCTGACCTGTACGGAAGAAAAAATATACTTTGTATCGGAATAACCATCTTCTTGGTGGGCAGTTGTCTTTGTGGTTTATCACAAAATATGTACCAGCTTATCGCTTTTCGAGCACTACAGGGGCTGGGTGCGGGGTCAATATTCACTATCACTTATACTATTGTCGGCGATATTTTCAGCCTTGCAGAGAGAGCAAGGGTTCAGGGCTGGTTAAATGCTGTCTGGGGAATAGCCAGCATCATCGGCCCCTTTATCGGGGGATTTTTAATAGACTACCTTTCATGGCATTGGATCTTCTTTATCAATGTGCCTTTTGGCATTATATGTATTGCGCTGCTTCAAAAATATTTCAGTGAAAGCTTGGAAAGAAAAAAACAGCCAATAGATTATATGGGTATCCTCTTACTTTCCACTGCCATTGTTACTCTTTTGGTCGGTGTCCCTGCAGGCGGAAGAAATACAGCAGTATCCATCGCAATTACACTTGCTATATTATTCGTATTTTACCTCATCGAAAAGAAAGCAAAAGAACCGATCATTCCCTTCGAGATTCTTACAAAGGATAACACCGTTATTAACATCATCAGTTTTTTTGCATCAGCTGTCTTAATAGGTGCAGATGTATATATGCCTATCTACATCCAAAACGTATTAGGTTATAGAGCAACCATTTCCGGGCTGTCTATGGCTCCTATGTCTATTTCCTGGCTCATTTCCTCTGTAATTCTTGCAAAAGCAATCCCTAAATACGGTGAACAAATAGTAACCGGATCCTCTATGTTTATTCTGTTTCTCAGCTGTTTGCTATTACTCACCTTAGGTCTCGAATCACCATTAATTATAGTGATCATTTGCACTTTTATCATGGGGTTCGCATTTGGAGGATGTTTTACAACAATGACCATTGCCATACAAGCATCTGTTGACTACAGCAAGAGAGGTGCTGCAACAGCACTGAATTCCCTTGTACGCTCAATTGGACAAACAATAGGTGTAGGTATTTTTGGGGGCATCTTTAACATAAATATAGTTAAATACTTTAATAGTAAAGGTATCAAAGGAATAGATCCAAATGATCTATATTCTATAGCTAATTTGAACAGTGGTGTATCTTTGCAAGATATACAGATCTCTATAAATTCGTCACTTCATCTTGTGTTCAAGATGTTAATTATCATATCTATATTCTGTATAGCGCTCTCTACCCTTCTTCCCAGTGAATTAAAAGAGAAGGATTAGAAATTAGGTTTATCTGAGCCCACTAACTCAGGTGACATTTTTCTGAAATGCTTTGAAATGTCTACTCATAAGGAAAAAATCATACTGATATTAGAATATCTGCTACAACAGGTGAAAATACGGGCTGGCTTTTTCTGCTGCTGCTAACGCTTCCTGAAACTCCTTGTGGGAAATTCTCCTGTCGATTTCCGGATAGCGGTGGGCAAGGTAAGTGGGATAGTATTGGCTCATGATATTGATCCAGCAGGTAGGGGAAACCTCCTCTGTAATAAATTTCATCAGTTCTGCTGTACCGGACAAGCCGCCCGGCATTACCAGGTGTCGTATAAGCAACCCCTTTATAGCTGTACCCTTTTTATCAAGCACAAGATCCCCCACCTGACTGTGCATTTCCTTGATAGCTTCCTTTGCCACTTTAGGATAGCCCGAAATGCGGGAGTATTTAAGCGCGATTTCTTCACTTGCATATTTAAGATCCGGCAGATAGATATCTACAATTTGGTCCAGCTTGCGAAGGATCTCCAGCCTCTCATATCCACTGCAGTTATAGACCAAGGGCAGCTTTAGCCCCTCTTCACAGGCAGCCAAAACGGAATCTAGGATTTGCGGAAGGTAATGGGTTGGGGTTACTAAATTAATGTTCACACATCCTCTTTCCTGAAGTCCCAACATGATTTCTGCCAACTCATCAGTTCCTACACTATACTTATCCCTTCCCCTGCTAATTTCAAAGTTCTGGCAGAAGACACAGCGCAAACTGCAGAATGCGAAAAAAATCGTCCCAGAACCTCCCTTTCCTACAAGTGGTGCCTCCTCCCCGAAATGTGGACCGAAACCCGAAATCTCCACATCCTTCCCAGCACCGCATTCACCACGCTCCCCGGAGATCCTGGATGCACCACATTCCCTTGGGCAAAGTCTGCAAGGCTCCATTAATTCTTTAAGCTCTGCAATCCGCTGAGCTAACTCACCGGTTTTATAAAGCTCAACATAACCCATAGTGCACCCCCTCTCTAATTTGATGACAAATCCACACCAAGTAAGCTCATCTTTTCAAAATGGGGTAAATAGCAAAAATAATTCTTTAATACTTGCACCTGTGTCAATGTGAACCAAAAGATTTTTGAGAATCCTATGACATCAACCGTCAGCATACACCAACATTAGTTTAGCCATAAAACTTTCCTTTATTAGGAGTAAATCCAGCCAACTGTTAGCCATCCCTTGGTACTAAAAAGACTTTCAGTATTTTATACTGAAAGTCTTGGCATTACATGGTGCGGAAGGCGGGACTTGAACCCGCACGCCTTTTCAGGCACTAGTCCCTCAAACTAGCGCGTATGCCAATTCCGCCACTTCCGCATTTTTAAATTCTTATTGTGCTAATTCAGCATAATTTGTCTTATCTTCCGCCATAACTGCAAATATCGACACTTAAGTATTATAAGGAGAAACCATACTTTTGTCAACTAGTTCTCTTGGGGTAATGATTTTTATTGCTTTACAAGCAACAACTACAACTCTGAATTACTCCTTAGCAGCCAGAACACCCATTACAGCTGCCTCTTGAACACCCTCCAGAAACCGCAGCACTACCACTATCAGAACTTCCTTTCAAAAAAGAAACGCCAGTAAAAAGTTGTTGGAGGTCCCCACTTTGGCATGAAGGACAAACAGCCTTCAACCTTCCAGACACTGTAGTAAAAAGTGAAAAACGGTTTCCACACTTTTTGCATTCAAAATCATATGTCGGCATTTTCAAACCACCATCCTTC
>JBASML010000046.1:0-2562 GCA_049656845.1 Syntrophaceticus sp. | reverse complement strand
ATCTATATCAGACCCGATTCCCTCTTCTTTAAGTATTGCTCTTAGGTTTTCATAATAGGGACCATTTCTGGTAACGCTGGCCACCTGGGGGGTTACTATCTTTTTATAGCCATTTGCTGTTTTTTGTTCTACAACGTTTTCCTCCCAAGTATATTGATAATTTGCGTCATAGCATTTAGCACTCGTAAGCAGCTTAATATTTTTTTTGTATTCTTTTTCATATGTCTTTTTAACTGTCTTTTTTACAATTTTATCTCCGACTTTTTCTTCTATTTCTTCATTCTTTGTCCACGTTTCATAATAAGCCAATGTAAACGTCTGCCATTCAAGTTCGGGACATAGTTTTTGAAAGTGTTTATCTGGATTAGGCTTTCTGCCGTGGCCTTCTGATTCTAAACCAGAATCACCGTGGACTACTGGATCTCCTAATACCTTATCAAGTGAAGCTACCAACGACCACGAAACCCTGTGTGGATCAACTTGTTCTTTTTCAGATGGAATGCCGGACATATTCCATATGTTACTTACCTTCTCTCCGGAAATTGAAGCATTACCGGAAGCAGAATCTGCAGTGGATTCTGCCAGCTCCCCATTGGATCGATAGCTGTCTATCCAGTCTGCATCTAACTGTAAATACTTCCTGTATAGTTCTGCATCTTTCATTAGGGGCCATTCTATATCTGTTTTCCCGAAACTCAATATGGCTACTTCTGCTGCTAAATTTTGAAGATCGGTATTTGCATAATCTATATTTGGTTCACCTTTACCAAGCAGCTGAATTGTTACCCATCTTCTGCCCCAGTCGTTGGCTTCTTGTACGGTATTGTAAAACAAATCAATCTTCTGTCCCTTTATTGCACCGCCTGTATCAAGGGCTACACCGTAGCCGTAACCTGGTATATACATATGTGTCCCGTAGGGTATTACCCGGGGATCAACTGCGATCACACCGCGTTGCGCTTTAGCACCTGTTGATGTTATCCCATATCCAGGATCACCAGGCCTTTTACCTGTTGACTCATAACCGGCTGTGTATCCAGTCGCTTCTACACGCATGATCCCTGTTGTAACGGCTTCAAAGGGGGCATCGGCACCTCCTGGGTTCATGATGTACTTGGGTATCATAAACACAGAAAAGTACACGAAAAATGCTAACCCGGCTAAAGCCAGCATAGGCAGTAGTATCGGCATTACAGCAGTAATAACAGCAGGTACAATTTTTTTGCCGCAAAATTTAGCTGTCTTCCATGCTGCGTTAGAGGCGGTCTTGAGAGACTTTGTTAACGCGTTTTTTGCGGCTGATTGATACATGCGTTCTATGTCTTGTTCGTTCACAGAAATCACCTAAAAATAAAAAAGCCGGGAAACCCGGCTAGTTAATTTTTTTATAGTAATCTTTTAAACCGTCCCTTGTTTGTTGACGCTCTGCCTGAAGAAGCTGCATTCTGACTTCTGCCTCTTGTGCTGTGATGTTTTCATAGTGAGATTTTGCTTCCCCATATTCTGCTGACTTGTCCATATACTCTACTGCTGAGCGGATGTTGTTTACCTTGGGTTCTATCTCCTGCAGTTTGGTTAACGATTCTTGTGCAGTGCTAAGCCTATTTATTGCAGCTGTATTTCCTGGATCTTCGCTTACTACCTGACTCATCTTATCTACTACACTTTGTTCTGAATACAGGCTTCGATCATATGCTTTAACGAAATTATTTGCTTCTTCTGCACCGCCTTCAAATTGAGATATTTGCTTTTGTGCCCACTTCATTTTTTCTGATTTTGGCCCGTATAGAGATCTCACATGGTCATATCTGGCTTCAGCAATTTTCCTCTGGGAAGTTAGATCGCTTAGATTGTTTTTCAGTTCAGGCATTGAGGCCCGTGCAGCCTTTATCTGTTCTTGGGCGCCTCTTGCAACAGCAGCGTCTTCTCTAAACGGCGGCAAATGCCCTGCTATGCCTGCTCCGGCTGCCATTATTGTCCCTGCTGATTTGCCTACTACGTTTTGGCCTAACATTGCTTGACCTGCATCATACATTGACCCTGGATCTAAAAGTTGTTTGCTGCTTTCAAAGCCCAGCGCATCTAAAGCACCATCTGACCTGGCTTTTGATGTAAATCCTAGTGCAGAAGATGCTGTATCTGTAAGGAGACCTGCGCCAGATGCACCTAGACCACCTCCAACCGCTAACCCCGCAGGCCCCGCTATCATCCCCCCTGCTAGGCCTCCAGCTGTGCCGAGCAGTGCCTTGCTTCCTTTTACAGCAAAACTTGAGGCAAGCCCACTCATGGATTTAGGAGATTCGGTTTCTGTTATTTCCCCTGTTTCAGGTACTTTTCTTGAGCCGCCTTTGATCATTCTCCCAACAGCCAATATAGAACCTATACCTACCCCCGCAGCTAAAGCTCCACCTACACCGGTTCCTATTCCTTCTGCGCCAAAAAGTTTCCTAATTAAAACCGACATAGAAGGTATGCTGACAAGAGCCACTAGAGTAAACCAAAACTGCGAAGTAGTAAGCACACCACCTTGGCTCCCACCGCTGGATTTTCCCAGCACGATTA
>JBASML010000045.1:0-4131 GCA_049656845.1 Syntrophaceticus sp. | reverse complement strand
GCCAGGCTCTTTCCTTGCTCTTGCAGCAGATGGGAAGGGGGAGGTAGCTTGAGGATCTTGGAGATGAAGTGCCAGCGTGTGGGGCCGTTGTCTAAACCAGTTTTTTTTCTTCATAGCAATAAGAACTGTACAGTTGTTTTTGATGAAAATGAGGCTGGAAAGACATCTCTGGTTGACATAATCGTAAATATGCTCTTTAAAAGAGGGAGTGCCCAGTCGCGCTTTCAATCACGGCGCTTTGAGGAATATGACGGCTATATAAAATTAGAACACTCAGGAAAGGTGATCACCTGTACTGGAGAATTTGACCTGGATAAGCAGTTTGGTTTCCCTCAGGAGTTTTCGCGGTTGCCCATTGTCCGTGGGAGTGATCTAAATTTCCTTTGGTCTAGCAAACGAGAAAAGAAGGGCCCTCTTATTGAGGCTTGCATTCAGCACTTTTCAGCGGATTTTGAAGATAATCTGAGTACTGTTGTGTCAAATGTACGCTCTGCTGCTGGGCTTCCTGCTAAGATGAACCATTGGACCAAGGGGAAACTGGAGGAGATCCAGGAGCATCTTGACCTTTACAGGAAAAAAGAATTCCTTTTATCTGTGATGGCCAATAAAGAGAGGTTCACTAGAGAACTGCAAGCTGTCGGGGAGGAACTGCGGAAATGTAAGGAGAACCTGGCTGCACTCATAAGGGAGCAGAAGGAACTTGCAGGGGAGCATCAGGCCGCACTCTGCAAGACAGCCAAATCGTGGGAAAGGAAACTGTCTGCTCTGCGAGCAGAGTATCGGGATGGTGGTTATGAGCGCTGCTCCCGGGATGACCTTCACATCTGGGCTGAATCAGCTGTAAGGGAGCAGTCCCTCAGAGAAAAAGAGGTTTCATTGAAATACAAAGTCAGTGAAACAGAAAAAGGGCTTTTTGACCTGCAGCAACAGCTGGAAAGTATTAACCGCTCTTTGAAGGAAGCAGAGGAAACTTATAATTTAGCCAAAGAAACCCTAGACAGGCTCCGTCAAGAAAAAGAGGATAAAGGCAGAGTGCACTCTGAATTGATGGCAGAGATGCATTCACTATTGAACACTACCAGATCAGCGGATGCCCAGAGGAACAGGATGAAGTGGGCCTTGGCTGCCGGGGCTTTGCTTGTGGCTGCTGCAGCTGCACTCTTCATTGCCGGGCTGCGTTTCCCAGGAGGGTTTTTTCTTATCGCCGGAATTGCGATTTTCGGTTGGGGATTGTTGGTTCTTGGGACTTGTGGCAGAACTGCCAGGGAAACGGGGGAGAAGATCCGGCAACTTGTTCGGGAATCTGGCCTAGAGCCCCTAGGGACATTAGATGAGGTGGCAGCGCTCTTGACAAGGCACTTTCAAGAAGAAGATGATATAGGAAACGATGCTCTGGTAAAGGCGGATATGCACTACCAGGAGAAGGGGGAGAAACTCCAGAAACTGATTCAGGAGAACCTCTTTTGCGAAAGGGAACAGAAAAGGTTTTCTGAAAGTCTGCGGGCACTCCGCTTATCTTTATCGGAGTGTACCAGGGAGCTCGATGGGGTTAAGCTTGTATTGGATGATTTGAGGCAGAAAACCGGGAAACCTGACCGAGGCTCACTGGAAGATGCCATCAAAAAAAGAGAGCTTTTGGAGAGGGAAATAGAAAAAGCGGTGACCAAACTGGGTACCCTTTTGGGTAGTGAGGAGGAGTGGCGGGAGCGGCTCTTTGCCCTGGAACCCTATCTGGAGCAGTACCCTACTCCACGCCCTTTACAGGAACTCGATGAGCAAAAGAAACAGCTGGAGGCAAAGCTGCAGGAATTGAGGAGCCAGGAAAATGAATTAGAGCAGTGTTATGATCAGCTGCAGCAAAAGGTGTTGGATGAATCTCAAAGACTTTATGCAGCCGGCTGTGGGGATGTAGCCACTCTTGCTCTACGCCTGGAGAAGGCTGAGCAGGTGCTTAAAAATGCCATCCAGGAGTCATTGGCTGCCATCTGGGTGCAGCAGGTGGTAGAGTTTGCCAAGGAGGGTTTTGAGGAAATTCTGTTAGAGCCTTTGACCCGGGCAGGGGAGATCTTCTATCAGATCACTGGTCGCTATGATACCCTCAACTATGCCCGACAGGATGGGGATGTAATCTTCAGTGTCAGCGAGCGGGGAACTACATTCAGTGAGGATCTCTTAAGTGACGGCGCCAGGGCGCAGCTGTTGATTTCCCTGCGCCTGGCTCTGCTGGAAACGATACTGGGTGAGGAGCCGGGGTTTTTAGTGTTGGATGACCCCTTGTTGAACTCATCAGAAACCAGAAAAAGAAATGCCATCGAGGTATTATTGGGTTATGCAAAAAAGGGCTGGCAGGTCTTCTACCTTACTGTTGACAGTGTAGCTGTAGATCTTTTCCGCAAATGTGGCAGTGATCTGGTGGAATTCAAAAAGGTAAATGATTTTTTATGCATGGATGAATAGATGAAGTTAATTGGCCAAGGTTGTTTCCAAGCAATATAATCTCTTTTTAGATGACTAACCATCAACAACTAATCAGATCCATGTTAGTTTGCTTTAAGTAGTTACTGTGTATCCTAGTGTTACTGTATACTGGAGCTGTATGAATGTTTGTTAAAATAGATCGAGATCTATGTTATCTATTTGATTCCCTGAGAGGTGTGAAATGATGGACGCGGTGGAGAAAGTTCGTAATTTTCTAGCAAAGTTTCCTTACGATATTCAGGTTGTTGAGTTTGATGAAAGCACCAAAACCGCTGAGGATGCTGCCAGGACAGTTGGTGTGGATGTGGGGCAGATCGCTAAAACAATCCTCTTCATTACAGCGGATGGGCCTGTACTGGTGACTACCAGCGGTGATATGAAGGTGAGTCAGAGCAAACTGAAAAAGCACCTGGGTGTGAAAGGCAAGTTAAAGCTTCCAGATGCTGAGATGACCCAGGAGATTACCGGCTTTCCCTTAGGGGGAGTCTGCCCCTTTGCACTGAAAAGCCCGGTGCCTATCCTGATAGATGTCAGTATGCAGCGTTACCCTGTGGTTTATATCGCTGCCGGCGGCCCCAAGGCTGTGGCAGCGGTTACTGTTGAACAACTGCTGGAGATTACCGGTGGAGAACTCTGTGATCTTAGTGGTTAGTAAATATGAGATGTGAGAATTGTGAGGTTGGAAGTGGGAATAGGTGTCAGAGGCCAGAGGCCAGAGGTCAGATGTCGGAGCATGCCCCGGTGTCTGGCACCTTAATATGAGATGTGAGAAGTGGGAGGTTGGAAGTGGGAATAGATGCATTGCGCCCCAATTCCCCAGTAGAAAAGATTTTTCGGGAAACCCTGCCTCAAGTGGTTCCTGTATATGAGGTGCGGGACCAGCAGATTCAGATGGCCCTTATGGTTGAGCGCGGCCTGCTCCATGACCAGCATGTAATAGCTGAAGCTGGAACCGGGACCGGGAAGAGTTATGCCTACTTGATCCCGCTCTCATTTGTCCTCGGGGATGAATCAAGAATCGTGATCAGCACAGCAACAATTGCCTTACAGGAACAGCTGCTCAAAAAGGACATCCCTTTTTTAGAGGAGATACTGGGTGTTGACTTTCGCGCGGAACTGGCCAAGGGGAAAGGGAACTACCTCTGTTTGCTGCGCTATCAGGAGGAGCTGCAGAACAGGGGCCTCTTTCCCGAAGATGACCTGGTGGAGCGTCTCAAGGATTGGGTTAAACAGACCGAGACCGGGGACAGAGCAGAGCTTCCCTTTGAGCCAGGGGAGTCCTGGGGTAGGGTGTGTGCGGATGATACCTGCCCGGGGCGCAAGTGCCACCTGAACGATGACTGCTTTTTTGCAAAAGCAAGGAAAAGGCTTACACGAGCAGGGGTTATTGTTTGTAATCATGCCCTCTTTTTTACCGACCTTCATCTGCGGGACTCCAGCGGTGGCACGGCATCCCTGCTTCCGGAGTACCGCTATCTTGTTTTTGACGAGGCTCAGCACATAGAGAGTACAGCACGGCGCACTATGAGCACCGAGGTTTCCAATGTGCGCTTACAGGTACTTCTTAATCAGCTCCGTAAAAGGGATGGTTGCCATCTTGATGCCTTGAACAAGACACTGGCCATCAACGGGAAGTTTTTTGAGACTTTAGGC
>JBASML010000044.1:0-3322 GCA_049656845.1 Syntrophaceticus sp. | reverse complement strand
GCGAATACGATTATATAGTAATGAGTTTCAGGGGGGAGATTTCAAGGGTGAGTGACACTTGTATTTTTAGAAAAGGCAACCTGTTCTATATCATTTCCAAAAAAGAAAAAGGAATTATCGAATCTTTGTAGAACCATTTTATGTAGAACCATTTTATTATAGAAGAAATAATTGAACCTCTACAAATTTAGATATGGCTTTTGGTAGTATAACGAATAGCAGTATTAATTAAGGTTTTAAAAGAATTAATAAAAACAAATATAACTATTAATATCTGTGTCCGGATATATTTCTAATAGACCCAGCAATAGTCATAAGAAGTGATATTAATTCACATGTATAGCAAAGGGAGTGTTGCAGTGAAAATCGCGATTACTGGTAAGGGTGGGGTGGGAAAAACTACTCTTGCCGCCGGACTCATCAAACTTTTCGCTCGCCGTGGATTTCAAGTGTATGCAGTTGATGCGGATCCCGATATCAGCCTAGGTACAACCCTGGGGGTATCAGAAGAAACCCTGAAAGCTCAGCCTCCATTGGTGGAAATGAGAGAATTAATCAGGGAACGGACAGGGGCAGGAGGCGGATTCTACGTACTAAACCCACAAGTTGATGATGTTCTGGACGCCTATTCAATTGACCTCGACAAGATCAAACTACTCCGCATGGGTGGTTATAAAAATGCAGGCAGTGCTTGTTACTGCCCGGAAAATGCCTTCCTTAACGCAGTTGTAAACTCTCTCCTCCTCGGAAAACAAGATGTAGTTATCCTAGATTTTGGTGCAGGAATTGAACACTTAACACGCGGTACAGCACGAGGTGTAGATCTCATGCTAATTGTAACTGAGCCGACGAAGGTAAGTGTTGATACAACGCGTGTGATTCAAAAGCTAGCCAAAGAGATGGAAGTACCTAAAGTAAAAGTGGTAGGCAATAAGGTTCGAACTGATAAAGAAAAGAACTTTTTGAAGAACTCCTTTGCACCAGATGAACTTTTAGGAATTTTAGAGTATAGCGAGGAACTCTGGGAAAAGTCGATGCTGGACGACCCCCAGGGGATGGAGGGTGTTTTAGTAAAATCAGTAAGCAAGTTATTCAAGGGTATTATCGATGAAGGGGGTGAGATTGCAGGAGCTTAAGGTTTTGTAGTGCCTATCAAGGCAAGATTAATTTGGGTTCTTGAAAGAACCAATTTGGGAGACTGAATTTTAATCAAAGGGGGTTAAATGTATGCCGAGATTTAGTGATACCTCTCTGCAGAATTCCAAACCGTCGGTGGATCGGAAGAATAGAAAAAAAGATGTTAAAAATATTAAGCGTACTGTCGATCCCGCGGCTTTAGAAATGCTCGATTACACCACTGAAAATAATATCATTACAGCATTTGACCGCTGGTCCGCCCAGCAGCCACAGTGTGCTTTTGGGTACCAGGGGATTTGCTGCCGCATTTGCTTTGCTGGTCCTTGCCGGATCAAGAGTGATGAAGGGCCTGGCAGCATGGGTATCTGCGGAGCTAAAGACTACACGATTGTAGCCCGTAATGCCATCCGCATGATGGCTGGTGGCTGCTCTGCCCACTCCGACCACGGTCGTGAGCTTGTCGAAGTTCTATACCATATGAGTGAGGGGAAAGCACCTGATTATGAAGTCAGAGATGCTGATAAACTGAAACGTGTGGCTAAAAAGATCGGTCTGGAAATCGAGGGCAAAACAGATCTCGAACTGGCCAAGGAAGTTGCTCTGGCTGCGTTTGAGGAATACGGCCGTCACACTTCTGAGGGAACTACCTTCCTGAAGGCCAATCTCTGCGAGAAGCGTATTAAAAAATATGAAGAGACTGACACAATGCCCAGGGCCATTGACCGAGAAGTAGTTGAGGTTATGCACCGCACCCATGTTGGTGTGGACGCCGACCCAGTCAACTTGATTTTTGGTGGGGTAAAATGCTCCTTGGCTGACTTAACAGGAGAGCAAATCTCTACAGATATATCTGATATCCTCTTCGGGACTCCGAAACCTGTGATGAGTGAGGCCAACCTGGGGGTTATTGAACCGGACAAGGTGAACATCGTTCTTCATGGCCATAACCCTGTTTTAAGTCAGATGGTAGTGGATACAGCACGTGAACTGGAAGAAGAAGCAAAGGCCGCAGGTGCTGCAGGCATCCAGCTATCTGGTATCTGCTGCACTGGTAATGAGGTTTTGATGCGCAACGGCGTTCCTATTGCCACCAGCTACATGGCGCAGGAGCTTGCCATTGCTACAGGTGCTGTTGATGTTATGTGTGTTGATGTGCAGTGCATCATGCCTGGCCTGCGCAATGTTTGTGAGTGTTTCGGTACCAAACTGGTAACAACTATGCCCATTTCTAAGATTCCGGGTTCCTACCACTTCTCCTTTGAAGATACCAAAGCCAAGGAAAGTGCGGAGGCTATTATCAGGTTAGCTATTGATACTTATAAGGTACGCAAGGAATCTGGGCGTCCTGTGCAGGTACCGCAGTTTAAAAACAAACTGATGGCAGGTTTCAGCTTAGAGGCACTTTTGGATCTCTTTGCAGCTATCAATCCCGATAATCCTATTAAGGTGCTCACAGATGCCATTGTCGATGGAGAGATTAACGGTGTCTGTGCTCTGGCTGGCTGCAACAACCTGGAAGCTGTTTACGAAAAGAGCCATACCGAAATCATCAAAGAACTGGCCAAGAATGATGTGTTCATGGTTGGTACCGGCTGTGTGATGCAGGCGGCTGCTAAGCATGGACTGATGAATTATGAGGCAGTTGAAGAATATGCTGGCCCTGGTCTTAAGAAGTTTATCGACAGGCTTTATGAAGCCAATAAGGATAAACTGCCGGACAAATTGCCATTGACCTTCCATATGGGTTCCTGTGTTGATAACAGCCGTATCTTCAACCTTTGGACAGCTATGGCCAATGAATATGGTGTAGACGTTCCGAAGGTACCGTTTGTTGCTACTGCTCCTGAAGGTATGAGTGAGAAGGCTGTTGCTATCGGTACCTGGGTGATCGCCAGCGGTATTCCCTGCCATGTGGGTGCTATGCCTCCGCTGGAGGGCAGCAACCTGGTATGGAGTGTTGTAACCTGCATCGCCCATGACGTCTTCGGCGGTAATTTCATCCTGGAAACAGATCCTCAGGTGGCGGCGCAGAAGCTGTTAGAAGCCGTCAAATACCGTGCCTGGAAGCTGAGGGTCCACCAGAAGGCAGCTGAAGAGTACGGAACCGATCTTTGCCAGGCATTTTAGGAGAACCTAGAGGAAAGGGGGATAAAATATGTCGACAGCATGGAAAGTAGATAGAGAA
>JBASML010000043.1:0-2503 GCA_049656845.1 Syntrophaceticus sp. | reverse complement strand
TGTTTCCCTCCCCTCTAAGGATATCCTACGGTCAGGCGGTATTTCTGTCAAGTAGACGGTTTCTTCCGGTTCATAAATCCTGGAAGATGCGGGGTTCCTGACCCATTCTTTCTCGAATAGCGTCCCAATAGAAACCCTATGACAATACCACAAAGAACTGTGCCGAAAATCACCAATATAAGTGGTATCTCCGGCACAGTCCAAAAGAAAAACTTAATAGATACTGGCCCCGCATTCTGTACTGCAATAACTGCAATCAAAATAGCGAAAACTAAAAGTCCTATAATGTAAAGAAGCGGCATACCAACACCTCCCATAAGATAAAAGTTGCGTAATTATCCCAGATTATTCGCTTTAGAGGTGTTAATTCCCTTTTCCTTTATGCTCTTCTTTTCGGCAATTTTACATTGGTTGCGCTCTCTACATTGCAAGCAATCATCACCTGTTTTACAGGGTTCTATATGGATGAGAATCTGAGCTTCAGGATATTTATCTTTTATCTCACGCTCAATGTCATTACAGATATCATGAGAAATGGAGATACTCTGATACTGTGGTACCACCAGGTGCAGGTCAATAAACCGCTGAGGCCCAGCCTTTCGGGTTCTTAGCTTATGAAAACCAACGAATCGAGAATCAAAGCCACATATAATCTCTTTGATCTGCTCCTCTTCTTCCAATGGTAAACTGGTATCCAGCAGTGGAAAAAAAGCTTTCATTATTAAATCATAGGCAGCCTTGATAATTAGCAGAGCAACACCGATAGCAATCAAGGGATCAAAGAGGTGTATATCTGTAGCCCATAGCAGCAGCAACCCTCCTGCTACACCTAAAGATGTATAAACATCAGTCCTCAGGTGTAAGGCATCAGCCTCTAAAGCTACCGAATCTGTCTCTCGTGCTGTCTTGATCAACAAAGAGGAAATAACCCAATTCACAGCACCAGAAAAACCCATTACAATAAGCCCCCATACAGGCGTCTCCACCCGGGCACCGGTGGTGAGTTTAAACACCGCTTCTCTGATAATCCAAATAGAAGCCACAAAAATCAGGATAGCTTCGATCACTCCGGATACATTTTCGATCTTCCCATGCCCGTACTGGTGTTCAGCATCCGGGGGCTTGCCACTCTTGCTCACTGCAAATAAAGCAATCATAGCTGCCACCAGGTCAAGTCCGGAGTGTATAGCTTCGGAAAGGACACTGACAGAATTAATAGAAATCCCTACTACTAACTTAAAAACCACGAGTACAGTATTAGAGAGAACAGACAGCCTGGCTACACCTATCTTGTTCAATCGAAATACATCCTCCCCTATACCTAATAAATTATATAAAAAGGACTCCACCAAGGTTCATGAAAAAGCTTGATGAAGTCCCACGAGATTCTATTGAAACCCGCTGTCTAAAAAGACCCAGCTTAAATATTTCAGCCTGACTTTGTTAATAAAATATTAGCACAGGCTCAAACAGGAGACAATTAAATGAAAACGAATACTATTCTCAGGTGACTGTTACCTTAACCAATAGCGCCCCGGTTTAACGGAGGCCGGTATCAGAGACACCTGCTTCATCATAGGTGGCCATTTCCCTGACGATCTTCAAAGCAGCATCGATCAGTGTAAAAGAAAGCGCTGCACCTGTTCCCTCTCCTAAACGCATATTCATATGCAGCATAGGCTGCACACCGATCCAGGTAAGCATGATCTTATGTCCAGGTTCCTCTGAAAGATGTGAAGCCAGCATATAATCCACAGAGCGTGGGGCAAGTGACCGGGCGATCATCGCGCCCGCCCCGGAAATAAAACCGTCGATGACCACAGGAACCTGGGAGGCTGCAGCACCCAGAATTACTCCGGTAATACCTCCGATCTCAAACCCCCCTACCTTGGCCAAGACATCAAGCCCATCCCGGGCATCAGGTTTATTGACCTTCAGGGCATTTTCTACGATCCGCACCTTGCGCTGCATCGCATCATGATCAATGCCTGTTCCCTTTCCAGTGATCAGCCCCACAGGAAAACCAGTGAAAGCAGCCAAAATAGCGGTGCTGGGGGTGGTGTTACCGATTCCCATATCCCCGGTTGCCAGCAGCTGAGTCCCCTTTTTGATCTCCTCTGTTGCCACCTTAATCCCGGCTTCCACTGCTGCCCGGGCCTGCTCCCTGGTCATGGCAGGACCCTCAGCGATATTATTGGTGCCAGAGCCGACTCTGCGTACCACCAGACGGGGATCATCTACAGGTTTAATCATCCCCATATCCACACAGATAACCTTTGCACCTGTATGCCTGGTGATCACATTGATCGCAGCCCCTCCATTGAGAAAACCCTTCACCATCTGCTGTGTCACTTCCTGGTCAGCAACACTGACCCTTTGGGCAGCTACCCCATGATCCCCCGCACAGGTGATTACAGCTTTGTTTTCTAACTGCGGCATTACCTCCCCGGTAATCCCCGCAATTTTGACAGCTACATCCTCCAGCATACCCAAACTTCCATAA
>JBASML010000042.1:0-1753 GCA_049656845.1 Syntrophaceticus sp. | reverse complement strand
ACCAAACCGCTGGCGGTGTAGCCCGCATTTAATAAGGAAAGCGCCCTTTGTGGCCTGGTTGTTATATTATTGCCTACTGCCTCTCCGAATTTTTTGACAATACTGTACATAAAGAAACTCCTAAAGAAACTTCTATTGATCAATCATGTTGAAATGGGACGATGCTTGTTTTATTGCTAACCGTCTTTAGCCTTCTCTGCCCAGCACCGCGTGACAAAGAAACAAAACCTTCTCCGACAGAAAAACTATCTCTGGCTGTCACCTATTCTTCTTATTGTCGCAGTTTTAGTGTTTCACTTCAACCCCTCCCAGCACAGTTAAACTGCCCCGTTAGGAGCGCAGTGTGGCAACCAATCTCAAGGGATTTAATAACAGCCCTAGTGCGTCGTGGATGTCTTTTACAATAACATCTGCTTCTTTTATTGTTTTCTGAGCTGCGCCCTCACCACCGATCACAACTATTCCTAAGGCGACTTTTTTTAACATCAAGCTGTCATTTACTCCGTTTCCAATAGCAACCACATTTTCGGCTCCCAGTGAATCCACGAATTCCTCTTTCTCTAGTGAGCCATTATCAGTTGTTAACACTCTCATTTTGCCTTTAATATGTTTGCATTTTTGATTCACAGTGCCAAAGGTATCTGCTGTAATGATATAGATATTAAGGTCATCTGCCAGTTGATTTATTTTCTTTTCAATGCCGCTGATCAAATTGCCGTCAAAGGCAATGGTGCCATTATAGTCCAGAACCAGGTGTTTCAAGTGTAGCGTCTCCATGCCGGGTATATCAACTTTTATCAAACTTTGTCACCTCTGCTTTAAAATAGATGCCAGCAGCGCCGGGGAATGTTCCCCTTGCTTACAGTTTCACTATAGAACTTGCTAGCCCATAGATTTACATCTTTATTATTATACTTGATCAAAGTGTAGAGATGATATTCATACTAAAACCTTTTAAGGTTAGTGCCGTTGGTTGTTTATACAGTCCCCACGCTGCTGTACTGTATGAACAGCCATAGGAAAAAACAACTATAAATCGTATAATTAAGGACAGGATTTTGTTCAGCATTTTTCATAAATTTTTGTGTTTATTTGTTTTTGTACAAGACATAATGAAGTGGGAGGGTTCTTGGTGGAAAATAATGACAGGGAGCAGAGGAGTTTCCGCGATAGGTTTTTTAACAAAAAGGTGTTTCTTATAGCAGCATTAGTGGTGGTTGTTGTTGGGGCAGGCGGGGGTATTTATTTGTTGAAAGCCAGTAATGAACCATCTTTTTGCAGCACTTGCCACATTATGGAGCCATACTATGAGTCTTGGGAAAATAGCAGTCTTCTTGCTAATAAGCATGCTGAGGAGGATGTGGAATGCCATGACTGCCATGAACCATCTTTGTCAACTCAGGTTGAGGAGGGTGTTAAGTACATCACTGGAAATTATCAAGAACCGTTGGAAAAGCGTGAGTTTTCCGATGATTTTTGCCTGGAGTGTCATGATGATTTCGAAAGCATTAAGGCGGCAACGGATTTTGAAGAAGGAAATCCTCATGATTCACATCAAGATGAACTGGAATGTAACGTTTGCCACAATATGCATCAGGAGTCTCAGGTGATGTGTGCGGAGTGCCATTTTTTCGGTTGGATAGAAGAGCTTGATGAGAGTTGGGCAAAATAAAGTGAGGAGAACGGGCAAATAGCAAAGAATGTTTATGCTAAGGGGGGTGCCCCCTTTATGGCTGTTTAGATTATTGTGAAG
>JBASML010000041.1:0-2632 GCA_049656845.1 Syntrophaceticus sp. | reverse complement strand
GGCTGTTACAGATCACTCTAAGTCCCTTCATATTGCCCGAGGTTTGACTGAGGAGAGTTTATGGCAGCAGTTGGAGGAGATCAGGCGGCTCAATAAAGTTTTTACTGATTTCCACCTGTTGACAGGTATTGAGGTTGAAATACTGCCAGATGGTAGCTTGGACTTTAATGACGAGCTTTTGGCGGAAATGGATATTGTGATTGCCTCGATCCACTCGGGGTTCAAACAGGATCAGGAGACACTTACTAAAAGGGTGGTTAGTGCTCTCAAAAACAGACATGTAGATATCATTGGGCATCCTACAGGGCGCCTGTTGGGCAGGAGGGAGCCATATGATATTGATGTTGGCCTGTTGCTGGATGTTGCTGCAGAAACGGGTACTGCCATGGAAATCAATGCATCTCCAGACCGCCTTGATCTTAATGATCACTATATCCGGCAAGGTAGGGAACTAGGGGTGCGTTTTGCCATTAATACAGACGCCCATGACCTGCATTATTTGGATGATATAAGGTATGGTGTCTTACAGGCGCGCCGCGGCTGGGCAGAGAGAGGGGATATTATCAATACATTATCATTAAGTGAGTTATATGACTGGTTAAACAGAAATTAATCAAGTTTTTTAATAAGGGGAGGAAGAACTGATGAAGATCCGGGAAATATATGAAATTGCCATTCATAAAGGAATTGCCGCGGACCCACGGGGTGAAGAGGGGATCCGAAAGGAACTGGTTAGACGGAAAAAGGATTATGATGATCTTAAAGAAAGTGAGAAAAAAGATTTTGACCAGGAAACACTGAAAAACCCCTACAGCGATACCAGGATCTTATGTGGTGACAGCGATCTAGATGTGCAGGGTGTCTTGGCAGGTATCGATATGGAAGTGGGGGAGGTGTTGCTGGCTGATCGCCTACGGGAAAAGGGGAAAAGAATTGATTTAATCATTTCCCATCACCCAGAGGGGAAGGCAATGGCTGCCTTATATAAGGTTATGCATGTCCAGGAGGATGAACTCCATCAGTTGGGGGTACCTATCAATGTGGCAGAAGGGTTGATGGCAGGAAGAATTGCCGAAGTAGAGCGTCGGTTCATGCCCATCAACCACAACAGAGCAGTGGATGCTGCAACCCTTTTAGGTATACCCATGATCTGTGTACATACACCTGCCGACAACCTGGTTCAGGATTTTTTAAACCGTTATTTTGCTAAACATAACCCGGAAAGGGTGAGTGATATTGTGAACCTGCTGAAAGAGATCCCTGAATACCAGGAGGCGGTCAAGCGAAATGCTGGGCCAAAGGTTGTAGCAGGTAAAGAGAAGGGACGGGTCGGCAAGATCTTCGTGGATATGACCGGTGGCACCAGCGGTGCCAGGGAATCCTATAAAAAGATGGCAGAAGCAGGAGTGGGAACTATTGTAGGGATGCACATGAGTGAAGACCATCGCAGGGAGGCGGAGAAACACCATCTCAATGTGGTTATTGCGGGTCATATGGCCAGCGATTCTCTGGGATTGAACCTCTTTTTGGATGAATTAGCCCTGCGGGGTGTGGAGATTACACCTTGTTCTGGGCTCCTGCGGGTCAGCCGCTTACAGCAATGCTGAGCTCTATTGACAATTGCACACAATTTTTCGACATTTTCTCTGGAAAGAGTACAGCTGTTTAAAGAGGAAAGATGGTTGACAGCTTTAGGATATCTCTGCTGTACCATATTCTGTGGTTTATTCACAGGATGGTGCGGGTATTTAGCGGGAATAAATATTTAGTAAAGGTATTTTTTATTTTTACCCATGTGACTTATGAGGATCACCGCCTCGGAAGCCGGATGCCAGATAATAGATTTGACACTGGTGGTGGTTTTACGGCATGAGGATCCTTAGATCTTATAAGTGGAGGTTGTTGCCGGATGACAGTTTTCTGTGCCATTTCATCAAAATGATCCTTAGATCTTATAAGTGGAGGTTGTTGAGCAAAGGAATGACAAAAAAGAAACCGGAGTTATTGGCACCCGCGGGAGATGCGCATGCTCTGAAGGCTGCGGTAGAAAATGGCGCAGATGCCGTTTATTTAGGAGGGAAAATGTTCGGAGCTAGGGCCTATGCGGGGAATTTTGACCGCAAAGCCCTCCTGGCTGCCTTTGAATATGCCCACACCCGGGATGTAAGGGTTTATCTTACAGTAAATACCCTGGTGGATAACAGGGAATTGGAAGAGTTTGCCGATTACCTGTTTTTTTTATACCGGGAAGGGGCTGATGCCTTGATTATTCAGGATGTGGGTGCAGCGGGGCTAATTAAAGAACTGCTCCCGGATATTCCCCTGCATGCCAGTACTCAGATGACAGTGCATAATGCCGCAGGGGTCAATTTTTTGGCGGAGATGGGTTTTCAGCGGGTGATCCTGGCACGGGAAGTAGGATTGGCTGACCTGTTAGAGATCCGGAAGAAGTCATTTATTGATCTGGAGGTATTTGTGCATGGTGCTTTATGTTTCTGTTACTCGGGCCAGTGCCTTTTCAGCAGTATGATTGGCGGCAGGAGCGGGAATCGTGGGCGGTGTGCTCAGCCCTGTAGGCTACCCTATCAACTTATAGATGAGAAGGGGCGGGAAGTGGATGGCCTTCCAGGTG
>JBASML010000040.1:0-4288 GCA_049656845.1 Syntrophaceticus sp. | reverse complement strand
CACTGACGAGAAGTACCCTTGTCGCTCCTAAGCGAAGCGCACTCTCTCCGATCAAACTTAATGTGCCCCTTCCAAAGATAATCTCCGGAACCATAAACTTAAATATTTCCATAACCGTACCCCCTGTTTTAAAATAGCAGCCCTTTTCAAGGGATTTTCTTGATTAAATAATAAATCTCCTCTTTTTTTCGACATTATTTTTTGTAAAAAAGCAACCGGCCAGGAGGAATTCCACTGGCCGGTTATTTAAATTCGTTGCTCTACTTAGGTTAAGGGAGCCATACTATCTTCAAATATTGCCCTGACTACCTTTTTCGTGGCCTTGATAGGAGCAATTCCTAACAAACCGTCGAGAGATGGGGTATTAAATGCCAGGTGTACTAGTTTATCAATATCCTTATCGGTGTATCCCATATCCTGTAGTTTTTCTGTAACATCTACATTGAACAGCCACTGCTCTACACCTACCGCACACTCTTCCGCTTCACCTGGTACTCCTTGTAGGCCGGGAACGATGGGCTCATAGATTGATGCCAATATTTCCGGAACAGCTGGATATGTATATTTAATTACAGCCGGAAGCAGCATAGCCAAACCGAGACCGTGAGGCAAATCTGGTTTTACTGCGCTCAGTGGATGTTCCATGGCATGGGTAAAGTGTAATAGGCCATTATCAAAGTCGATGCCTGCGATCATAGACGCATAGAGCAGGTAGTACCTGGCTGTCAGATCATCTGGATGGGCCACAGCCTGAGGCATATAGCGGGCAACCAGCCTTACGGTTTCCTTGGCCATCATCACAACATAGGGGCTTGTGACGAGAGAGGTGCAGGCCTCATTGACGTGGTTTATAGCGTCAATTGATGTATAGCGTGTCTGGTTCGCCGGTAGTTTAGTCATCACTGCAGGGTCATCTATAGCAAAAACCGGATAGATACAGTCTACAGCCAAGGCTGGTTTATATTCCTTCTCTGGGATACTAGCAACTGCAAACCTGTCCACCTCTGTACCTGTACCATGGGTGGTATTGATCGCTATGATAGGAACAGCTTTCTCAGCATTGAATTTAAAGGTGTAAAGGTCGCGAGCATTATACTGGGCGTTATCCGGATGCAGGAGAACAGCAGCACTCTTGCAGGTATCAATGGGGCTGCCGCCACCGATTCCGAATACCGCCTGTACGCCAAGGTCTTTACCCATCTTGACCGCGGTATCGATCCCATCAACGGTCGGGTTCGGGACAACCTCATCAAACAGGACCCAAGCAATCCCACGTTTCTTCATAGCTGGCTCCAAAACATCCCAGACACCTGTTATCTTGTAAACAATCTTGTCAGTACAGATAAGAACCTTATCTATATCGTTCTTCTTCAGCCAGTCACAGATATCGTTTACCTTCTGGAGTGCTCCCACTCCAAAATAGCACAGTGTCCGTGTTCGGATCTCTACTACCTGATTAATGTTCATTTTTGTTTCCCACATAAGTTTACTGTTGACCTCCTCGTTGTTTGTTCTCTTTATTTTTTTGTTTTAAACTGTTGAAACCTAAACCATCACCACCACCTTTTGTTTTGAACTATTGCTATATAATAATACAAAAATGCAAAATGCATGCCAGCTAGTCATTTTCTGAAAATCATTTGAGCATAGCCAAGCCATAACAGCAAATAACAGCTAATATATCGATAGTATTACGTAAGCACCTGCCGTATATACGACAGGTGCTTACGTATTTGCGATAAATCCAACAGAATCCCGTAATATAACTAATCCACATGAAGACAGACCTTAGCCATATCTGCCGCGAGTTTCTTCCTCCTGCAGGCTGGGCAAATACTCTCACTTGAAACATAGAGTTCCAGTTGCTGCTTAACATGTTCATTAACCAGCTGGGTGCTGTAATATTTGCCACACTCCTCACAGCGGGACATCTCAAAGGACTTATGCCAGATCTCCAGATGCCCATCCTCTTCTTTCACCGAAATTGCCCCGGTGGGACAGATATCTGCACAGGCACTGCATCCTATACATTCTGGAGATTCTTCATCAAAGGGTGTTGCCACTTTTTTCTCGGTGCCCCGCAGAACCGTAGAAATGGCATCGGCTCCTACCTTTTCACAGGCCTTAACACATAGCCGGCACATAATACAGCTCTCTTCGGGATTAACCGGTTCTATTTGATGGCAGTTGTACTCATGGAACAGTTTTTTTATTAGTTCACTGTTCGGTGCTCGTCTGTACAGTAATGTAATAATATTGCGTCTGATTTCCTTGACAGCTGGAGTTGCTGTCCACACCTCTATCTCTTCGGTAATCGGGTAGGTGCAGGAAGCCACCAGACGCCTTTTGCCATCAACTTTGATCTCTACCATGCAGAAACGGCAGACCCCCTGGCCGCCGAATGCCTCACTAAAGCACAGAGTAGGAATCTCTATCCCAGCCCTTTTAGCTGCCTCCAATATGGTCTCTCCGAAATTAACCTCTGTTTCCATGTCATCGATCCTAATCTTCACTATTCCCACCCCCTATCTAACCTTGACTGCCTGGAATTTACAGTTGTTAATGCATTCTCCACACTTTATGCATTTAGTTATATCGATCTGATGTGGCTTTTTCTTCTCCCCGGTGATGGCATCAGCCGGGCACTTCCTGCGACAGCGGCCACAGCCATTGCACAGCTCCGGATCGATATAAAACTCGGTTAGTTCCTTGCATACCCCAGCTGGGCACCTGTGATTGTTGATGTGCTCCAAATATTCATCGCGGAAATATTGTAATGTAGAAAGCACCGGATTAGGAGCTGTTTTTCCCAGAGCACATAAGGCAGCTTGTTGAATGGTCTTGCTCATAGACTCCAGAAGATCTAGATCCTCTAGTTTACCCTTCCCTTCGCAGATCCGGGTTAATATATCCAACAGCAGACTGATCCCCTCCCGGCAAGGCACACATTTACCGCAGGACTCACCTGCTAGGAAATTAACATAGTAGCGTGCCACTTCCACCATACAGGTACGGTCATCCATAACGATCAGGCCACCTGAACCCATCATCGACCCAACCCGAGTTAGGGTATCAAAATCCACAGGTAAATCAAGATGTTTATCTGGGATACAGCCGCCTGAGGGCCCCCCGGTCTGTACAGCCTTGAACTGGCGCCCATTTTGGATCCCCCCACCGATCTCATAAATAATCTCCCGCAGGGTGGTTCCCATAGGTACCTCCACAAGGCCTGTGTTGACAACCTTCCCCACCAGAGAGAATACCTTTGTCCCTTTACTGCCCTCAGTACCGAGGGAGGAAAACTTTTCAGAACCTTCATTAATAATAACAGGTACATTAGCCCATGTTTCCACATTATTGATCACTGTGGGTTGGCTCCAGAGCCCCTTTTCAGTAGGATAGATATACTTGTCCCAAGGCTCGCCGACATTGCCCTCTATGGAATTGATCAGGGCTGTTTCCTCACCGCAGACAAATGCTCCTCCACCACGTACGACTTCTATGTCAAAGGACAGATTACTGCCCAAGATATTATCTCCAAGATAGCCGCACTCCCGGGCGTTTTTTATAGCAGTTGTAAGGTTTTTCACCGCCAGATTGTACTCATCCCGTACATAAATATATCCCCTAGATGCCCCAATAGCATAAGCACAAATAATTATCCCTTCCAATACAGTATGAGGGTCCCCCTCCAAGATGCTGCGGTCCATAAATGCCCCAGGATCGCCCTCATCTCCATTGCAAATAACATATCTTGGCTCTTTGTCTGTAGAGGCACAGACTTTCCACTTGAGGCCGGTGGGAAACCCACCACCACCACGACCGCGCAGACCAGCTTTCAAGACCTCTTCAATAACTTCTTGCGGAGTCATGGTTTTGATGGCTTTTTGCAAGGCTTGATAGCCCCCCCGCTCAAGGTAATCCTGGACATTAGCAGTGTCAATTTCCCCGATATTGCGCAGGGCCACCTTGTGCTGCTTTTTATAGAAATCAGTATCATGATGTGACCTATAGTACTGTTTTGTAGCTGGGTCTCGATACATCAGGCGCTTGATCAGTTCCCCCTTGATCAGGGTCATTTCAACGATCTCAGAAACATCTTTCGCCTGAACATGGCAGTAGGTTATATCATCAGGCATGATCTTAACCAGGGGACCCTTTTCACATAAGCCGTTACAGCCTGTTGCTTTGGCAAAGGTTTTTACCTGATAATTATCGTTTCCTTCTAGTACACAACAGAGTTCCTCATAAACCAACCCACTGCCGTTGGCCAAACACCCTGTACCAC
>JBASML010000039.1:0-3319 GCA_049656845.1 Syntrophaceticus sp. | reverse complement strand
CATACCCGACTACGAGTACATCCTCTATGACATCTCAAGATTTACAGATGAACAGATAAAAGGCCAGGCAATAGAGAAGGCAGCCCTTACTATCATGCGAGATATCCGCACAAGAGATGTTTCAAGAATAACGAACTCGTTACTTATGGCAGCAAGATATCTTGCAGAATTATCCGATAAGCAGACGGGTATGGAATACTTTGAAACAATGGTAAGGTATATATTTAACGTAAGAGGCGATATTGGCCCGAAAGATATAGAAACTATAGCTGTAAAAATAGAAAATACCTATCCGGAAGGGAGTGATATTATGATGACTTTAGCTGAAAAGCTCAAAGAGGAAGGAAGAGAAAAAGGCTTGAAAGAGGGCCTAGAAAAGGGAAAGAGAGATGAAACGCTCAGTACCGCAATAAAACTCTTAACCAAAAAATTCGGCCCTTTACCAAAAGAACTCAAATCTAAAATCGCTAAGCTGGATTCAGTGACTTTAGAGATTATAATAGATGGCATCTTTGATTATGAAAGCCTGGAAGATGTTAAAAAATACATTAATTAATTTAATTAATTTTCAACATTATTTATTGGAAATAATTCATAGATAATGTTACTCATGATATGAACGGGGACCTATTTAGGCATGTAAGAAGGCTCTAAACCTTTGATTTAAGCGGGGTTTAGGGCTTTTTTGGGTCCATCAGTGGGACGGCAGACTGTGTGAAAAGTCCCCACAAAAAATGGATTTAGAGAGATAAATCGGGCGAAAAGGGAAGGATTTAGGGTGATAAATGTAGAAATAAAGAGTATAGGAAAGGTGGGGAAATAATGTCTTACATAAAAGGCAAAAACCGCAATCAAATCACCCTATTCCCAGAGGCGATAGATGATTATATTACTCCGGATAATCCAGTCCGAGTCATCGAGGCTTTTGTAAACTCCCTGGACATGAAAGAGCTAGGTTTTAAAAGAAACGTTCCCAATTGTATCGGCAGACCATCTTACGATCCTCGGGATCTTTTAAAACTTTACCTTTACGGATATCTAAACCGAGTCCGCTCATCGAGAAGGTTGGAGATGGAAGCAGCCAGAAACCTTGAAGTTATGTGGCTGCTTCGCAAGCTTAAACCAGACTTCAAAACTATTGCTGATTTTCGTAAAGACAACACTGAAGCACTCAAGAACGTTTTCAAGCAATTTTCTCAACTATGCAGGGAATGGGATCTATACGGGCAGGAGATTATTGCCGTAGATGGCTCCAAATTCAGGGCTAGCAACTCAAAGCAGAATAACTTCAACAAGAAAAAGCTAAAACAGCGCCTGAAATACATCGACGAGAAAATCTCTACCTATCTACAAGAACTGGATGATAACGATCAGGATGAAACCGACATTCACGTTCCCAGTGCTGAGGAAATCAAACAGCGTATCGAGGAACTAGAAAAGCGCAAAGCCAAATACGAGGCCATGCAAAAGGAAATGGAAGAAAAAAAAATTGATGAAATCTCCACCACCGACCCCGATGCACGGATGATGGCGGTTGATGGTAATGCATTAAACGTTTGTTACAATGTACAAACAGCAGTAGATCACAAAAACAAGCTAATCGTAGACTACGAAGTCATTAACATACCGTCTGATCAAGGGCAACTCGGCGAAATGGCTAAAAGGGCCAAAGAAATATTGGATGTTGATGAAATAAAGGCTTTGGCCGATAAAGGCTACTACTCCTACACTGACCTCAAGAAATGCGAAGAGGAACAAATTGAAACCTATGTGGCCAAGCAAAAGCAAGCTGGTGGAGGAAAAGATCCAAAATTTTATCCGGATCGCTTCCAATACGACCCGGAACAAAACATTTACCTATGTCCCGCCGGGCAGTCACTTTACCCAGGCTGGATTAGAAAAATAAATGGTGTTCAGTACCAGGTATATGAAAACTATCGTGTCTGCAAGACCTGTAAGTTCAAAGATAAATGTACCAGTTCCAAGAAGGGCAGAACCATTTCCCGAAATCTTGATCAGGAATTTCTTGATAAAGTAGACAAAAGAACACAAGAAAACAAGGAACTATATACCCAAAGGCAGATGATTGTAGAGCATCCCTTTGGTACCATAAAAAGGATATGGGGCTACAGCTACTTTCTAACCAGGGGATTAGTGTCAGTAAAAGCGGAATCGGCTCTAAGTTTTCTAGCCTATAACTTTCGAAGAGCGATGAACATCCTGGGAGTTGAAGAAATGGTAAAAAGATTGACCCCCGCATAGGCAGGGCCCATCTTTTTTCTTTCTCAATTGTAGTTATGTCTGAAAACTTTAACTTTCAACTTTAATTTGCGCTGCTATATTATTTTATTTGGAAGGGGACGCGGTTTTATTCACACAGTCTGACGGTTCTGGTGATGGGGCCAGGTACAAAGTCTCATCCGACTACCACACCAGATTGCCATGGGGCAATTTGGAGACGGTTCCGGCGATTGGCCCAGGTACAAGCATACAGCAGGAATCACCGGTCATCAGGGGGACGGACCATCAGAGGAAGAACAAAATCGCTGGGGCAATCGGGCCCATAACGGAGACAGTTCTGGCGATTGCGGTGCAGATCTGTCCCCGCGATTGTGATCTGTCCCCCTGATTGATCAGCGGAACCGTCCCCGCGATTCCCCGCGATGGCATGTTAATTAAACATACGGGTTATTATTCCTGCAACATTTACAACAAATTTGGGTTTTCTCCAAGATGGCTTTAAGAAAACACTCCAGTAAAAGGTACCGACAAAGATAGCACCGCCGATGATGTTTCCGATCGTTACAGGAATTAGGTTTTTGACTATAAAGGAGCCCCAGTTAAGGTTTGCCAGGGCAACAACCGCTCCGGCAGGGTCCACACCCAGTGCAGGGGCAGCTGCAGCCAGTACTGAGGCCTGGCTTTTTAGGAATATGCCTGTTGGGATAAAAAACATGTTGGCGATGCTGTGTTCAAATCCGCAGGCGACAAAAGCAGTAATGGGAAACACTATACAGAGGATTTTGCTAACCCCATCTTTACTAGCACTGGACAGCCATACAGCAAGACAAACAAGCCAATTTCAGAGGATGCCTCGAACTAAAGCCTCTGTCCATGTTAAGCCAACTTTACCGTTGGCGGTCAAAACCGCCTTGGCACCTACTAGAGTGCCATTCATCTTCCAAATACCACTGAGATAGAAAAACCAGGCAATCAATATCGCCCCTAAAAAATTAGCAAAGTAAACGATTGTCCAGTTTCTTGCCACCTGTCTGCCGCTAATCTTTCCATCCAGCCATCCTGTTACCATAAGGGTATT
>JBASML010000038.1:0-2315 GCA_049656845.1 Syntrophaceticus sp. | reverse complement strand
CTTTTACCGCAGCAAATTGGGCAGGGACAGTAAGCTGTGATTGTCACTGTCAGGGTTGTTTTTTCACTTTCAACCCAGGCAAATGCATCTGCTTCATCGATGGCAAACTCCTGAGGCGGCGTTGATGACCATGCCGCCGACGGTAAAGCTCAAACCAAGATGAGAACAGCCAAGACAAAAGCCTGTTTGAGTTTTTGCATAATGGAAAGATAAACCTCCTTACAGACAACTTTATTTGTTAATAAAGTATGCGCAGAGAAGTGCCAAATTATCATGACAATATATAACATTTATTTTTATTTTTTTATTATTTTTTTTGGAAGTAACCTTGCTCCTAGTCAACAAATATATAATACAAGCAAAGTCAGGCAGTCCATCATCAAAGCTGATCACGCTTGTTAATGGAAAGGAAGCACAAGTTACAACTTCTCTACAGCATGGTGATCAAATAGAAGTACTACTAGTCACCAACGACTAAATGTTTCTTGACAGGTTAAAGCAAACATGTTATCTTTTAATACGTGCAATACGCGGCTGTGGCGGAATTGGCAGACGCGCTAGACTCAGGCTCTAGTGGGTATTGCGCCCATGGAGGTTCAAATCCTCTCAGCCGCACCAGTGAACATCAAGGCTTCCAGCGTTTTTGACTGGAAGCCTTTTTGTCAGAAAATAGACTTTTCCTGCCCATTTCCTGCCCAAAGTTTTTGGTCGTTATAAATCATGTTGTCTGTGGTGGATACCGTCACCCATACCGTCCTTTAACTGCGGCTTTCCAAACCAGTAGAGCCCACATGGAACCACAACACCTTTATGCTTTTATGTAAAAGATGTGGTAAAATATAGTCACATCTATAATAATAGGAAAAACCCGGAGGGAAATAATTATATTGGGGGATAGCTATGGGGAAAATAGGTTTTATTACTGACAGCACTGCTTATCTTCACCCGTCTTTTATTGAAGAGCATAAGATAAAAGTGGTATCATTGATTGTTAATTTTGAGGGGGAGAGTTTTCCGGAGGCAGGTCTTTACGAAAATTTTGAAGAGTTTTATGACAGACTGCGCCAGGTGACATACTTACCTACTACATCACAGCCGCCCTTAGGTAAATTTCTGGATGCTTATCAAGAGTTGGGGGAGCGGGTAGATAGTATTATTTCTGTTCATATTACAGAGGGTATCAGTGGAACAGTTGAAACAGCGCTTGCTGCTGCACGGATGCTGCCGCACCTTGATATCACTGTGATAGATTCTAACGGCACAGCAGTTGCTGAGTATATGATACTAGACGCGGCGGTACGGGCAGTTATGAAGGGTCTGACGAGGGATGAGGGACTTAATGTTATTCAACATATTGTCGATCACCATACTTTTCATTTCTTACCGGATACACTGGAATACCTGCGCAGGGGAGGAAGGATCGGTGGCGCTGCTGCTTTAGTAGGAACACTGCTTCAGATCAAACCGATTCTATATTTTAATCGCAAGAAAAATTGTATAATTGATGTTTACGAAAAAGTGCGTACCCGGGAGAAAGGCCTGCAAAAAATAATCAGTGAGATGGGCAAGGCATATGCCAAGTCTCCTTATTTTAGGGTTGCAGTTGTTGAGGTGGGGGCAAGGAAAGCGGGACAGGACTTAGCTGATCGTGTACATGAACTTTACCCGGAGTTTGAACTTGAAATCTGCCCAGTGGGACCGGTTATTGGTGCACATATAGGGCCCGGCACTGTGGGTCTCTGCTATTATCCTATGTCCCCTCAGATAAAAGAATTGTATTAGGAGATGTACAGGTGACTGGCAGAACCAGGGGTTTTTTATATCACTACAGACATGTACGCCGTTATCAAGAGATGCTGAATATTCTCGTGAAGAACGGCTTCAGTTTTCTTATTGAAAGACTCGACCTGCCAGGACAAACTCTTTATCATCGTTTCAGAAGGGGTAAACCCTCTCAGGAACAGGAAATGTCTAACCTGCCCGGAAGGATCACCCAGGTCCTGAAAGAGCTGGGGCCAACCTTTATCAAGCTCGGACAACTGCTCAGCACCAGGGCAGATTTGCTGCCACAGGAATATCTTCAGGAATTAGCTAGACTACAAGATAGAGTAACTCCTGTACCTATGGCAGAGATAGAGAGTATTATTTTGCAGGAAGTGGGGCGCCCTATAAGTGATGTTTTTGCTGAGTTCGATCCCCGGGCTTTGGCATCCGCATCTATTGGACAGGTACATCGCGCCAAATTGGTTTCCGGTGAAGATGTAGTGGTTAAGATACAAAGGCCGGGTATTGCCCGCCTCATCAAAGTTGATTTA
>JBASML010000037.1:0-5342 GCA_049656845.1 Syntrophaceticus sp. | reverse complement strand
AATTCCCCAGGTGACAGGCACCTGGGGAGAAATGGTATTTAGAGTCACCTCATCACTAGAGTGCTAATGTGCCGTTAGATGTCTTAAGCAGCTTGAAGATATTCTCCTCATCCCCGTTCAGGGCATTTATGTAAACTAAGAAGGTGTCTCCCTTCATCTCTGCCTTGAATTCGTAGGTTAGCACCTCATGATTACCAGATGTGGGAATGACCGCCATCCGTTCTGCCTTTACTTTGAGATCCGGATTCAGCTTGGCGCGTGCCTCTCTCATGCTGATTCTGGGCTGGGGAAGATCCCGCTTGTGGTGAGACATCAGAAAGCCTAAGGCATCATAGGTTAGAATCTGTCCGTTGTCCAGTGCTACCATAACCTTGATCAGGTCCGGGTAAATGACCACATCTCCCTGCTTATAGGCAAAGGAAATTGTAAGGGTGTTGTTCGACTTCATGGAATAAGTAGGCATCATGTTTTTGATACCCCTTGACTGCAAAAAGTCTTCGGCAAGGGAAGTGGCCTTGGAATCGGAGATCTTAGCCTCATCAACCGAGCGCGGATTGGTGTAAAAAACCATATGTCCTCCGGTTTTGGTGATATTAGCGGAAATTATATCACTAGGCCTGCTCCCGGTTCGAAATTCGAAACTGTAAGCAGGTATCTTCCCCTTAACTTCCTTATTGCTCTTCACATCAGAAACCTTAGCCCCTTTAAAATCGATAAATCTGCGGGCAATTTTTTGGGCCTGCTCTGAAGTAACAGTTTTTCCGGTAACCCCAAGAGGTTTCGCCCGATCCAAGTGATCAGAAAAAGGGCCATCATAAATAAGGACTGGGATCTCTTGCATCTGGCTGTCCACTCGCCGGAAAGAGTTATCAGCACCAGAAAGCGAACCCTTGGTAAGCCTCGTATCAAGCCCCTTTTTCACTTCTGTCCAATGAAACTCTCCGGCAGCCGCTTGTCTTTGTACAGCAGCCATTTCTCTATTAAGGTCCTTTGACTTATTATAGAGTTCACGCATGGTAGAGCGGTCACGCTCAGTAAACTTGGCACCCTGATCCCGCTTGGTAATGGCATAGGCATAATCTCCAACCTGAGTCAAAAACTTGGATGTTTGTGCCACCACCTGATGCGACAGTGGAAGTTGGTGTAAATTCTCTTGAGCTGAATTTGCGTTGTACCAGAGGTCAGAAAAAAGATTATCAATATTATTAGGAGAACTACTAGCTAGCCCTTTAGAGAGTAATGCCTCCACATTTTTACTGCGCTGCATAGATTCATAAAATGCCCTGTTGTACTTATTCTCCAGCTGGGTTTCCGCTATACGGCGCTCGTTCATCTGGGATATGCCCCATAAAGTGGTAACCCCGAAAAGAACAGCAAGTGCAACAATAACTGGCGTGTATCGGTTTTTCATTTTATCCCTCCTATATTGCAAATACGTGTTGCCCTATTTGCGTGATAATCTGCCGTGTCCAAACCCAGGCACCCACCGGTTTATTAGGGTTCCAGAAAAACAGTGCCCCATAAGTAGGATCAAACCCATTCAACGCTTCCGTTGCTGCGCGCACCGATTCTTCTGATGGTGTACGCTGCCATATAAGTCCATTGGAAACAGACTCAAAGGCATAGGGTTCGAAGATTACTCCAGAGAGGCTGTTGGGAAATGAGCTGCTGCGCATCCTATTCATGATGACAGCCCCGACAGCCACTTTGCCCAGGTATGGTTCATCCCCGGCTTCACCATGAATGATCCGGGACAATAGTTCCACATTGTCTGAAATTGACTCTGGACTTGCCTCAGCAATACTTTCACTCGAATTAACGCTGGACGCCGCACCAGGCCCCTCATCCTGTCGCCAGACAAGATATGCAGTACAAGACAGCACGAGGACAATGGCAACAGCAGCAGCTAAATGGTACTGCGGTTTTCGTAAATCCATCAGCATAACCCCCTATTAATTGCAGGTATTGTTAAACACTTATAATGTGTGAAGAAGATCCCTGTTTTATACCCGAACAACGTTTTTTTGAAAGGCCAGGAAAACAATCCAGTTTTAGCAACAGGGCCAAGTTCCAAGGCAGCTGAACCCGTATCAAAGGAGGAAAAAAAGTCTTTATAGCGAATTTTCTTGGTATATACTTTTTTAGGGGGCTGGGTGAAAGATGGCAGTAATCGAATCCAAAATCCAAACCGGCCTTGCCCGGCTGAAACTTTATGGGGACCTGGTGATGTTCAGTCACAGCCTGTTTGCCCTCCCTTTTGGATTAATAGGGATGCTGCTGGCTGCCAACGGGCTCCCTGCCGCTCGAACTTTTTTCTGGATCATTGTTGCACTTGTTGGGGCACGCAATGCCGCCAATGCCTTGAATAGATTAATCGATGCCCGTTTCGATGCCAAAAACCCTAGGACTGCCAACAGGCACCTGCCCCAGGGGATTGTTTCCGGAGGAGAAGTTCTTGCCCTCAGCATCATCGGTTTTGCCTTACTTCTACTGGCTTCCTGGCAACTGAACCCTCTATGCTTGAAACTTGCCCCAGTTGCTGTGCTATTGCTGGTGCTCTATTCTTACACCAAGAGATTTACCTGGGCCTGCCACCTGGTGCTGGGTTTTTGCTGTGGCATCGCGCCAACTGCAAGCTGGCTGGCGGTCACCGGAAAATTTGCCTTCCCACCTATGCTGTTGAGTGCAGCGGTGATGTGCTGGGTAGCGGGATTTGACATCATTTACGCCACTCAGGATGCAGAATTCGATAGAAAAGCAGGGCTGTATGCTGTCCCGGCCAGGTTCGGGGTACCCACGGCTTTAAAGATCGCCAAAACACTGCATCTTGCTGTTATTTTTTTCTTGATTATGGTACCCCTTTTCTCTACCCCTCCCCACGCCGTTCCTGGAGCATTTTATTACCTGGGGGTGGCTGTGGTAGCAGGACTGCTCTGCTGGGAGCATCTGATTGTGAAACCTGATGACCTGAAACGGGTAACCACAGCTGCCTATACAGTCAACCAGGTTATTGGTATTACATTGTTGGTCTTTACTATTCTCGATGTATTTATTCCAAAACTATAAAAGCTATAAAAGATAGGAGTAGAAGATTAATGTTAAAAATACACAAACCGCCCCAAGTGGAACTCCTGGCACCTGTAGGAAAATGGGATGTACTGGAGGCAGTAATCAGAGCAGGAGCAGATGCTGTCTACATGGGCGGAAAAAAATTCAACATGCGCCTACACCGGAATGACTTCAACCTTACCGATGAAGAGCTCCAAGAGGCAGCAGAATATTCCCATAAAAAGGGTGTCAAAATCTATGTGACGGTGAACAACCTGCTCACAGGTGAGGAAATGGCGGAGCTGCGCGATTACCTCTCTTTACTTGAGGAGATTGCGGTAGATGGCCTTATAGTCCAGGACCTGGGTGTTGTAAAACTTGCTAAAGAAATGGGGCTGACCGTACCCATCCATTCCAGTGTAATGATGAATGCCCACAATCTAGAGGGGCTTCAACTGCTGGAGGAACTGGGGATCACCAGAGTGATCCTCGGCCGGGAGCTGACACTGGATGATATAAAACTGATACACAGCAGAACATCCATGGAACTAGAATACTTTACCCACGGGGATATGTGCTTTGCCCAGAGCAGTCAATGCTACCACAGTGGGATGCTCTTTGGAAAAAGCAGCAACCGCGGCCGCTGCCTTAAACCCTGCCGCTGGGCTTTTGATCTGGTAGATAGGGAAACCGGAGAAGTGATCCCTGTCCAAGTTCCTGGCCCTTATTTTATGGCAGTAAAAGACATCTGCCTGCTTCCCTTTTTGCCTGATGTGATTGGATCCGGGATCTGCTCCCTTAAGCTTGAGGGACGAATGCGACCAGCGGAATATCTTGAGCCTCTTGTTGGCTTTTACCGGCGGGCACTGGACAGGTATTACGAAGACCCTGTGGGCTATACCTTTGACTGGGATGATTACCAAAGGTTACAAGAGATGAGGGTACGCGACCTCAGTCCACTTTACAGTTTCGGCAACCCCGGTGCTGCTTCTATAGGCTATACAGGTGAACGGGAACCGCGGTTTTTCAGCCAGGCGGTAAAAGAACCGGTTATAACTGCTGAGGACTTGAATAATTCCCCACTGCCTTCACCATCATATATAAAAAACACCGATAAACCACGTCTTTCTGTTAAAGTGGGCAGCAAAGCCGCGGCTATAGCAGCACTGGAAAGCGGTGCGGATCTGGTTTATACCAGCGGCGAATCCTTTATATCTCAGGATAAACCCTGGGAAATCTCCGATTTCCCAGAGATACTGGCCAAAGCCAAGGAGTTAGGAAAGCAACTTGTTGTGGGACTGCCGCGCATCGTCATGCCCTGGGAGATGGACAGAACACTCTACTTATTAGAGAAAATCAAGGAAATGAATGTTGACGGCATCCTTGTCACTAACCTGGGGACAATATATGCTGCATCCAAAATCACAGAACTCCCCCTTTATGCTGACTACTCCTGTAACATCGCTAACCAACAGGCAGCAGCCCTGCTCAAGGACTACCGGGTAGTACAGGTCACCGCTCCCTTGGAATTCTGCTGTGAAGAGATCCTGGCTATGCCTGGCCATGAACTCCCGGTGGAAACTGTGATTCACGGCAGCCTCCCCACTATGGTAACTGATCACTGCATTTCCGCAGCTGTCCTAGAAGGAACCACAAAACATCACCCCTGCAGTGGGGTCTGCCGAAAAAGATCGTATGGGTTAAGAGACACCGCTGGGCAGGTGCATACCCTGGAGGTGGATCAAAGTTGCAGGAATCACATTTACCTGGCAAATGAATTGGCCTTACTGCCTTATTTGCTTTCCTTTTATGGAGCAGGGTTTGCGGGCCTCCGCTTAGAAATACCCTTATATAGGGCAAATGAGGTAGAAACCGTTACTAAGCTCTACCGACAGGAAATCGATCATCTATGGGATGATCCCTCCAATTATACCTTTTCTGAATCCAGCTGGCAGCAGCTGCTCCAGATTAAAAAAGTTTCTTTTGGCACTGGGCCTTATACAACAGGTGTGAAAGTTAAAGAATATTTAAAGGAGAGTGTAAGATGACGGAAAAATATTGGGGGCCAGAAAAAATAGTTAAAAAGAAGAAAGAGTACATTATTCCCTGCCTTTACCACTTCTACCAAGAACCCGTGCAAATGGTAAAAGGAGAAGGGCAGTTTCTTTATGACAGTACAGGAAAGAAATACCTCGACTTCTTCGCCGGAGTTTCTGTGATCAATGCCGGACACTGTCACCCGGAGATCACCGAACGCATCTGCCAACAGGTAAAAACACTACAGCATGTATGTA
>JBASML010000036.1:0-13802 GCA_049656845.1 Syntrophaceticus sp. | reverse complement strand
GATGGTGCTCACGAACATCCAACACAAGCTCTTCTTGATATGTATACCATTCGTGAAAAAAAGGGCGGTTTTCAGGGCCTGAAGGTTGCTATTTTGGGTGATATTTCCCACAGCAGAGTAGCACGGTCCAACATCTGGGGTTTGACCAAGATGGGAGCAGAGGTAAGGGTTGTGGGACCAGCCACATTGATGCCTCCGGAGGTCGAAAAATTGGGAGTAGATGTCTACCATCACTGGGAAGAGGGGCTTCGGGATGTGGATGTAATCAATGTGCTGCGCATTCAGCTGGAGCGCCAGAAAAAAGGCCTTTTCCCTACCATCAGGGAGTACACCCAGCTGTATGGGTTGGATGAGAATAAACTGCAGGTGGCCAAACCTGATGTGCTAGTTCTGCACCCAGGTCCTGTGAACCGGGGGATAGAAATTAGCCCAGAGGTGCAAGATGGCCCCCATGCAGCAATCAATGAACAGGTGACCAATGGTGTAGCTGTGCGCATGGCCCTGCTTTACTTACTTATGTCTCGAGGTGAACAAGATGAAGTATCTGCTTAAAGGTGGAATGGTTGTTGACCCTGTTGCCAAAACAGTAGACAAACTAGATATTCTTTTAGATGATGGTGAAATTACTGCTTTAGATCACCAGATCGATGCCCCAGGGTCTGAAGTGCTCTCTATGGATGGCTGTTATGTCTTCCCGGGTTTTGTGGATCTGCACTGCCACCTCAGGGAACCTGGTGAGGAGTTAAAGGAAACCATTCTCACAGGTACCAGGGCTGCTGCTAAGGGAGGTTTTACCGCTGTTACTAGTATGGCTAATACCACTCCACCTGCTGACAGCAGCGCAGTGATCAATTTGATCAAGGATAAAGCAAAAGCGGTTTCCTTTCCTGTTTATCCAGTGGGCTGTGCCACTAAGGGAAGAGATGGTAGGGAGCCTTCGGAGATCGGAGACCTGGTGCAAGCCGGTGCTGTTGCCCTTTCTGATGATGGGGCGCCGATCATGAACAGCGAGGTTTTACGGCATGTGATGGAATATGCGCAGATGTTCAATCTGCCGGTGATCAGCCACTGTGAAGATGTTAATTTAAGCGGAACAGGTGTGATGAACGAAGGCCTTAACTCAACATTACTGGGTCTGGAAGGGATACCTGCAGCCGCAGAGGAGGTACATGTGGCCCGGGATCTTATTTTGGCTGAAATGACAGGGGCACACCTGCACATTGCACATGTGAGCACTGCCAGGTCCGTTGAATTGATCAGAAATGCGAAAAAGCACGGTGTATGTGTTACCGCGGAGGTTACCCCACATCACCTCTGCCTGACCGATGAGGCAGTGAAGGGTTTTGACAGCAATACCAAGGTCAATCCACCCCTGCGTACCAAGGGTGATCTTGAGACACTGTATGAAGGGCTCAAAGACGGCACTATCGATGCTATTGCCACAGACCATGCCCCACACCGCAGCGATGAGAAAGAGGTAGAGTTTAACCTTGCTCCTTTCGGGATATCTGGCCTAGAGACAGCGGTTCCACTGGTCTGGGAGTATCTTATAGAGAGCGGGATCTTGACTCCTGTAGAGCTTGCCCAGAAAATGGCCTTCAATCCTGGGCGGATATTGGGACTTACTGAGCGGGTGATTCAGCCAGGTAAGAGGGCTAACCTGACAGTGATCGATCCCCGATTAAAACTACCGGTCAAGGTTGAGGAGTTTGTTTCACTGGGTAAAAACTCTCCTTTTGATGGTTGGGTTTTGCGTGGATGGCCCATCTTGACCATCAGTGAAGGTAAAATCAAGTTTTTCCGTAACCAGTAGTTGAAATTATTCAAAAACTTATCACAGCTTGGGATATTTTAAATGGTAGATGAAAGGAGTTTTGAAGTGGATTCCTGTTTAGTTCTAGAGGACGGCACTATCTACCAGGGACAGGGTTTTGGTAGTAGGGGAATCCAAACTGGTGAGGTAGTTTTTAATACAAGTATGACCGGTTACCAGGAGATCCTGACCGATCCTGCGTCCTATGGACAGATTATTGTTTTCACCTACCCCCTCCTGGGTAATTACGGTATCACCTCCTCTGGGTTTGAGTCTGCAAGAACCTGGGCCAGTGGGTTGGTTGTAAAGGAGCATTGTGTTGCCCCCAGCAACTGGCAAAGCATGATGAGCCTTGAGCAGTTTTGTAAACAAAATAACTTGATTGGTATATCTGGCATCGATACCAGGGCTTTGGCCAAGCATCTGCGAGATAAGGGGACGATGCGTGGGGTTATTTCCACTGGAAGTCATGATATCAGCCAACTTGTACAGGCAACCCAGCAAGATGCGCCACAGTCAGAAAAGGATTTAGTGAAGGATGTTTCCATAAAAGAGAGCAGAGTTTTCGGAGAAGGTAAGCACAGGGTGGTTGTGGTTGATTTAGGGCTACGGAAGGGCCTGGTCAATTACCTCCTCCAGCATAACTTCGCCGTGATTCAGGTTCCGGTTTGGGCAACTGCAGGGGAAATCATGAAACATGAGCCAGACCGAGTGGTTTTAGCAGGTGGGCCAGGTGAGCCTATCTTTAACTCTCATGTGGTAGCCCTGGCACAACAGTTGATTGGGAAAGTGCCTATTTTAGGGATATCATTGGGGCACCTGGTTTTGGGTTTGGTCTGGGGTGGCAGGATCCAAAGGCTTAAATTTGGTCACCGGGGTGCAAACCAGCCAGTTCGCGATCTAAAGACCGGGAGGGTTTATATCACATCCCAAAATCACGGCTATGTTGTAGGTGATAACCTTCCTACAGATGTTGTGGTCACACAACGCAACCTGAATGATGGGACAATTGAAGGGATGAGACACCGAAGGCTGCCTGTGTTTTCTTATCAGTTCTATCCATTAGAGGAACCAGGTGCTGCAGATATTAATCTTTATTTTGAGGAGTTCTTGGCAGTTTGTTAGATTGCATATTAAACAGAGATGTGGATAGATAAGGAGGGGAATGATGCCGCGGATACCGGATCTAAAAAAAGTAATGGTCATCGGGTCTGGACCAATTATTATCGGACAGGCAGCAGAGTTTGACTATGCTGGCACACAAGCCTGTCGTGCCCTTACAGAAGAGGGTATTGAGGTTGTTTTGGTCAACAGCAACCCCGCTACAATAATGACCGACCCGCAGATGGCAGATAAAATCTATATTGAACCACTAACTTTAGAGTTTGTGAGTAGGGTAATTGAAAAAGAAAGACCTGATGGACTGATTCCAACTTTAGGAGGCCAGGTGGGTCTTAATTTAGCTGTGCAATTATCTGAGGCCGGCGTTCTCGAAAAATACGGTGTGCGTCTACTGGGTACACCCCTGCAAGCGATTAAGAAAGCGGAGGACCGGGAGCTTTTTAAGGAGATGTTGCGGGAAATCGGGGAACCAGTTCCAGAAAGTGCTGTTGTAGCGAGTGTGGATGATGCAGTAGCTTTCGCCTACAAGGTGGGATATCCAGTTGTGGTGCGCCCTGCTTATACACTGGGTGGTACCGGGGGTGGGCTGGCCACCAGTGAGGAGGAGCTGCGCAGTTTAGTTGGGCGGGGTCTCGCTTTTAGCATGATCAACCAGGTGTTGATTGAACACAGTGTGGGTGGTTGGAAGGAGATAGAGTATGAAGTTGTCCGGGACAGTGCAGATAACTGTATCACCATCTGCAATATGGAAAATATCGATCCCATGGGTATTCATACCGGTGACAGTATTGTAGTAGCACCTACCCAGACACTGAGTGATGATGAAGTAAGGATGCTGCACAGCGCATCCTTAAAGATTATTCGGGCTCTGGGGGTTGAAGGGGGCTGCAATATCCAGTATGCTCTTGATCCAAAAAGCTTTGATTATTATGTGATTGAAGTCAACCCCCGGGTCAGCAGGTCCAGCGCACTAGCCTCCAAAGCCACCGGATATCCCATCGCCAGAGTGGCGGCTAAAATAGCACTGGGCTTGAGGCTTGACGAAATTGATAATTTTGTAACCGCCAAGACAACCGCTTGTTTTGAGCCTGCTTTAGATTACTGTGTGCTCAAGTTCCCCCGCTGGCCTTTCGATAAATTCAAGGGGGCTGACCGCTCCCTGGGGACGCAGATGAAGGCCACCGGAGAAGTGATGGCTGTTGACCGCACCTTTACCGGGGCATTATTGAAGGCTGTTCGTTCCCTGGAAATAACCGTGTTAGGGCTGTCTTTCCCAGGCCTTGATGAATGGGAAACAGAAAAACTGTCAAAAAGGCTGGCGGTTGCCTCTGATGAGCGGCTGTTTTTAATTGCGGAGGCTTTTCGGCGCGGTTTTGAATTAGATAGATTAGCGGAATTAACAATGATCGATCCCTATTTTTTGATGAAGATTAAAGAGGTGACCGTTATGGAGAAGGAACTTGCCCGAAGTTCATCTCTCAGTGACCTCTCACCTGAATTGCTGTTGCAGGCAAAAAAAATGGGCTTTTGTGATGAATTAATCAGCAGTTTAACCGGTATAGACCAAAGTGGGATTCAGAAGTTCCGTAAAGAACAGGAGATCAGGCCTGTTTATAAGATGGTGGATACCTGTGCTGCTGAATTTGAGGCGGTTACCCCTTATTTTTACTCTACCTATGAAGAGGAGAATGAGGCGCATCCGACTCCTAAGCATAAGGTACTGGTGATTGGGGCGGGCCCCATCAGGATCGGCCAGGGGATCGAGTTCGATTACTGCTCTGTGCAATCGGTCTGGGCTTTAAAATCAGAGGGTGTGGAGGCTTTGATCATCAACAACAACCCGGAGACCGTGAGTACTGATTTTGACACCGCTGACCGGTTGTACTTTGAACCCTTGACACTGGAGGATGTGCTCCATGTGGTGGAACTGGAACACCCAGAGGGTGTGATCGTCCAGTTCGGGGGCCAGACGGCTGTCAACCTGGCGGGGCCTTTAGATGCAGCAGGGATTAGGGTTCTAGGAACCTCTGTGGAGAAAATTGATGAGGCCGAGGACAGGGAGAGGTTTGAAGAGCTAGTTAACAAATTGGATATACCAGTACCTCCAGGCCGCGGGGCAACTTCTTTAGAAGAAGCCTTACAAGTGGCCAGGGAGATTGGGTTCCCGGTTCTGGTGCGCCCTTCCTATGTTCTCGGTGGCCGAGCCATGGAGATTGTCTACACTGAAGAGGACCTGGCTGATTATGTGGAATCTGCGGTTTCGGTCTCCTCGCATCACCCGATTTTAGTTGATAAGTACTTTAAGGGCCGGGAATTAGAAGTTGATGCCATCAGCGATGGTAAGGATGTGGTGATTCCTGGTATCATGGAACACATCGAGCGGGCAGGAGTTCATTCAGGTGATAGTATCGCTGTCTATCCGGCACGGATTGAGGATAATGTACGTGATAAAATGCTCGACTACACCATTCGCCTGGCCCTGGCACTGGAGATCAAAGGGCTGCTCAATATACAGTTTGTCTATTATCAGGGAGATGTTTATGTTTTGGAGGTCAATCCCCGGGCCAGCAGGACCGTTCCTTATTTGAGCAAAATCACTGGGGTGCCTATGGTAGAATTGGGTACAAAGGTGATGCTGGGAAAAACACTGAAGGAATTGGGTTACAGAAGTGGTTTAGTTGCACCTAATTCCCTGGTGGCTGTGAAGGTGCCGGTCTTTTCCTTTGGCAAGCTGACACAGGTGGATATCTATCTAGGCCCTGAGATGAAATCCACAGGAGAAGTAATGGGAGTAGACTACTCTGTCCCCCGTGCTCTATACAAAGGGCTGCTGGCAGCGGGATGTACTATACCCTTATCCGGGAATGTCTTGGTAACCATCGCTGACCGGGATAAGGAGGAGGCTCTCCCGATTATTGCTGAGCTACAGGGGATGGGGCTCCGTTTTGTGGCCACACCAGGGACAGCACACTTCTTACGGAGTCACGGTATTGACGTAGAAGATGTCAATAAGATTGAAGGTGGCTCACCCCATGTGTTGGATCTGATTAACTCAGGTAATGTCGGTTTTGTGATCAATACCCACAGCGGGGGTAGAGGGCCCATCAGGGACGGCTTTCAGATCCGGCGGGCAGCAGTGGAGCGGGGGATTCCCTGCCTTACTTCCCTGGATACAGCCAGGGCTATGATCGACTGCATTGCCTTTGTCAGAAGTGGCAGAGAAAGCGCCCTGCTTTCTCTGGACGAATATACAAAATGATAGAATCGTGTTTTGATGAATATGGATCAATTATGTTGTGAGGTTCAAGTGATCATAATGAGAAGGAGTAGAATTAATGAAAGGACCAGCTGAATTAAGCTGCAGGGTAAGTGAGCAGATTTCCCTGGGTTCTGATGCTTATCTGCTTAAACTGGATGCACCTGCTCTGGCCCAGACGGTTTCTCCTGGACAGTTTGCTATGGTGCAGTGTGGTGAAGGGCTTGACCCCTTTTTAAGGCGTCCTTTGAGTATTCACCAGGTGGATAAACAGTTGGGGTTTCTCTCTTTTCTTTACAAGGTCAGGGGGAAGGGGACGAATTGGCTGTCTCGGAGGATAAGTGGTGATCGGGTGTCCCTCTTGGGTCCCCTGGGACATGGTTTTAATTGTTCCGAACCAGGTAGTAAGGGTTTGGTGGTGGGTGCCGGTATAGGGGTTGCTCCACTTCTTTTTCTTGCCTCTGAACTGGCGGACCGCGGATGGGAACTGGTTATTCTCATGGGAGGGCGCAGTGAATCAGGGATCTTACGACCAGATGCCTTTAAGGAATATGGCAAGGTGAAAATCGTTACAGAGGATGGGAGCAGCGGCATCAAGGGCACTATCCTGGATCTTGTGGCAGATGAGTTGGAAAAGTCGTCCTTTGACAGAATCTTTTCCTGTGGACCCCTGGCTGTTTTGAAGGGAGTACAGGGGATGAGCAAGGAAAAAAGGATTCCTGCTGAACTATCTCTGGATGAATGGATGGCCTGTGGTGTAGGCGCCTGCCTGGGGTGTGTTTGTCAGGGTGCTGATGGGTCATACCTCAGGGTATGCCATGAGGGGCCGGTATTTGAAGCAAGTGAGGTGGTTCTGGGTGGCTGATCTGTCTGTAAATTTTGCCGGAATCAAGATGAAGAATCCGGTAATGTCTGCATCGGGAACATTTGGTTCAGGTGTGGAATATGCCGGTGTTTTTGATGTTGGTATGATGGGGGCTTTGGTGACCAAGGGGCTGACCCTAAGGTCCCGCGCAGGGAATAAGCCGCCGCGCATCTGTGAAACCCCTGCTGGACTGCTCAATGCTGTGGGTCTGCAGAACCCGGGTGTCGATGCCTTCATCAAGGATGTTTTACCGGAAATGCTCGGTTTTGGTGTGCCGGTGATCGCCAATATTGCAGGCAGCACAAAGGATGAGTTTGTTGAGATAGCTGAGCGATTTTCCGGTACAGGGGTTGCCGGTTTGGAGCTCAACATCTCCTGCCCCAATGTGAAGACTGGGGGAATGGCACTGGGAACAGCACCTGAAGTGGCTGCTCAGGTAGTGGAGGCTGTGATTGAGGTATCTGATCTCCCGGTAATCGTTAAGTTGACCCCTAATGTGACAAATATTGTGGAGCTAGCCAGGGCAGTAGCTGATGCAGGGGCAGATGCCCTCTCCTTGATTAATACTCTAGTGGGTATGATGATCGATGTAGAGCAGAGGAAACCGGTGCTGGGCAATGTTGTCGGTGGTCTATCTGGTCCTGCGATACGGCCTGTTGCGGTGCGGGCTGTTTGGCAGGTTGCCCAAGCTGTGGAGGTCCCTATTATCGGAATAGGTGGTATCTGTACTGGAAGAGATGCCCTGGAGTTCATGATGGCTGGGGCTTCTGCTGTGGCGGTCGGCTCTGCCTTTTTCAATAACCCCTTGGCTGCGGTTCGAATTATCGCTGAATTGGAAGAATATTGTTTTGACCACGGGGTGGAAAAACTGCAAGATCTTGTAGGGATCGCTTGGAAGGAGTAAGCAGTATGGAAGGAGATAAGGGATGCAGACAAAAGACAGATTAATTGTAGCACTTGATGTTCCTGAAAGAGAGCATGCACTTGAACTGGTTTCGAAGGTGCATGACTGCTGCGGTATGTTTAAGATTGGGCTGGAGCCTTTTTGCAATTTTGGTCCCGCTTTTGTGGAAGAAATCCAGGATCGTGGCGGTAAAATTTTTTTGGATCTTAAATTTCATGATATCCCCCGCACAGTTGCCCAGGCAGGGCGTGCAGCTGCTCGCTTAGGGGTTGAGATGTTTAATGTGCATATTGCCGGTGGTCGCGAGATGATGAAGGCGGTTGTGGAAGCTGTAAGGGAAGAGACAGCAGGTAAAAAAGCACCGAAGATTCTGGGTGTCACAGTCTTAACCAGTCTCGGGGCAGAGGAGCTGCCCAGGGATTTGGGGATCAATAGATCACCCTTAGAACAGGTGATTTTCTGGGCAAAAGAGGCCAAGGAGTGTGGGCTCTCGGGTGTTGTGGCCTCTCCTAAAGAGATCTCAGCGATCCGTGAGCACTGCGGTCGGAATTTCTTGATAGTTACACCTGGCATCAGGCCTGCAGGAGCCGGAACAGGGGACCAGAAACGGATCAGTACACCGGCAGATGCAGTCAGGAATGGGGTAGACTACATCGTAGTGGGGCGGCCTATTGTACAGGCGCCAGACCCAAGGCAAGCGGCGTTGGATATTGTTAAAGAAATGGAGGAAACTATAAAATGACCGAACAGGAACTGATCAGATTGTTTAAAGAGAGGGGTGCCCTGTTGGAGGGGCATTTCTGTTTAACTTCAGGGCTGCACAGCAACCGCTATATCCAGTGTGCCCAGGTGCTCCAGTACCCGGACATATCTGCACTCTTGGGGGAAGAGCTCGCTGCTTACTTCAGTGAACTGGATATTGATTTAGTAGTGGGGCCTGCTATCGGGGGGATTGTTGTTGCCCAGGAGGTGGGGCGTGCCCTGGGGGTCAGGGCTATCTTCTCAGAGCGTGAACAGGGAAAGATGACCCTGCGCCGCGGTTTCCAGATCAAAAAAGGGGAGAGAGTAGTGGTGGTGGAGGATGTTGTGACAACAGGTGGCTCTACCAAAGAAGTAATCGAGATGGTCAAGGAACATGGTGGTGTTGTAGTAGGTGTAGGCTCACTGGTAGACCGCCACAGCGGTGAACTTGATTTTGGTATGCCCTTTTATCCACTGCTCAAACTGGATATAGAAACCTATTCCCCGGATGACTGCCCTTTGTGCAAGGATGGCCTGCCAATAGTGAAACCCGGGAGCAGGAAAGAGTAGAATGCAGTGGGGACGGTTCCTGGCGCATTTCTGCGAGGGGGGATCACCCCTGGCGCACGCACTTCAGACTTCTGACTTCCGGTCTCTGACTTCTGTTTTTTAGGTTGGTCGTTGGAAAAGAGTTTTGGGGATTTGATTATCTTTAGAAAATATGGATTGCGAGGGGATATTGGGTGCTTATAATCCCCTCCCCGAGGCATCCAAGGAGAAATTGGTGGTTAGTCATTGGAAAAGAGAGTTCTGTCAGGAATGGGTAACAGTTGTTAATGGTTATCCGATTCTCCAGGGGCTTTCGGTGTGACATAAAAGGTTTCATGATTTTTGTAGATAACAAATCCAGGCCGTGCACCCGCGGGTTTGCTGACATGCTTTTTTTGAGTGCAGTCAACAGGTACTTTAGATGAAAACCGCGCCTCACTGAAGTAGGCTGCTAATCCTGCTGCCTCTTCCAGTGTGGAGGATGGCACTTCCTGGCCGGGCTTGCGTTTAATCACAACATGGGCACCAGCGCTTTCCTTGACATGTAGCCAGTAGTCATCAGGCTGAGCGAGTTTCATCGTCAGATAGTCGTTTTGCTTGTTGTTCTTGCCGATAAGAATCGTCAAGCCGTCCTGGGAAGTGACTTGCTTTATCTTAGGCGTTTCTTTTCGAGGTTTCTTTTTATGTGTTTTCTTTTCTTTTGTATGCAGATATCCCGCTTCTTCAAGTTCTGTTTGGATTTCCTGAAGGTCTGCAAGGGTATCGGCTTGTTCCAGGGCAAATTTTACGCTGTTTAAGTAACGGATCTCTGCTGCTGTTTTTTGTTTATTCTTTTTGATAATCTTTAATGAATCCCGGGCTTTATTATATTTCCGAAAAAAAACTTGAGCATTCTGGCTGGCTGTCATTGAAGGGGTAAGCTTAATTGTGATGTAAGGCCCTTCTGGTTCATAGATATTTGGGAGGCTTACCTCTTGGGCACCAGGTTTGATTAGGTGTAAATTAGCAAAAACGGTTTCTCCCCATAGGCGAAATTTTAAAGCACTTTTGGCTTCTGTTTCATCCTGCTCCTGGAAAGAAAGCTTTTTACTGTAGTGAGCAAGCTTGTTATTAATTACATGATTAAGGTGCCTTTGGATCTGTTGAAATCTATTAAGTTCCAGTCGTGCTGTATAAAATAGGTCAAGCATCTCATTTACTGTTTGGCATTTAACAAGGTTTAGCCCTTGGTACTGTGTCAGGATGATGGGGGCAAAAGCAGTTGGCTGCTTTCCCTGGAATATGATGGTAGGTTCAATACCTTCTTTCCAATAAAGGGATGGAATAAGATTTTGCAGCACCTGCCATAATGATTGGAGTTCATGAGCTCCACAGTATTCCAGATGCAGGCTGGGATCTAGTCCTGTCCGTAAGATGATCTCTCGCACTAGAACAGGCCCCAAACCTTCTAAAACTGAAAAAAGAATCTTATCCAGTGTATTGTCAAGGGGGTGGCTGAGCATGAGTTTTATGAACTGGTCCTCATTTAATTTCAGGGGATGCACCTTTTCCTGTGCAGGAGGGGATAAATAAGTGCGGCCTGGTAAAACTTCACGATGTCTGCTCAAGGCATGGGAGTAGCGTTTGATTCCATCGATGATCTGGTTTGAATCTGGATCTATTAGGATGAGGTTACTGTGTTTGCCCATGATTTCTGCTATCAAAACAACATCCTGAAACTCCCCACTTTCTGCGATGCGATTAAAGGTGAGGTGTACTATGCGATCCAGGCCTACCTGCTGGATATCAGTCAAGCGGCTCCCCTCCAGGTATTTCCTTAAAACAATACAGAAATGAGGAGGAGACAAGGGGTTTTTCTTTTCCTTTATGGTAAGGTGCAGGCTAGCACTTTCCGCTTTGGCAGAAAGAAGCAAGCGCTGGCTTTTTCCGGAACTGCGGATCACTAATATTATCTCCTGTCTTTCCGGTTGGTAGACACGCTCCACCCTCCCGGGTAAGAGAGTTTCCTGGAGCTCTTTAATGATCAAGTGTAAAGTAATCCCATCTGGTGACATCTATCTAAACTCCTCTATTAGTTAATCTTCTAATTCATCTTCTATTACTTATTGTATCACACTACAGCTGCCGGTTATATTGAACAGGGTTCAGAAGATGGGTAACACCAGCATAAAAATGGGGACTGTTTCCCTTGCGCGCGATCCCGGTTGCGCTTCTCACATACCTTTCACCTGAACATCCTTTTCCAACCACTAATGACCAACCACCAACTATACCCTTGCTGATTTCGTTGATTTGAGTTAATCTAATAACAGGTGTTTTCTGGAGTTTGATTCCTAGAGGTGGATTGTATTGGATTTTACCAAATGGCATGGTTTAGGTAATGACTTTATTTTAGTGGAATTATCTCCTGAGGCTATTCCCCAAGAGAAAATCGCTGATTTTGCAAAGAGGGTCTGTAACCGCAATTTTGGTATCGGTGCGGATGGCCTTGTTTTTGTTTATTTTGATAATCAGAAAACCATTAATATGCGGATTTTTAATGCAGATGGATCAGAGCCTGAGATGTGCGGCAATGCAATACGTTGTGTAGCCAAATATGTTTATACAAAAGGATTGGTCAAGGAGACAGCTTTTCCTATCCGGACTAAAGCGGGGATCAAGGTTCCGGAAATTATCATCAAGGATAGTGAAGTTACCGCGATTAAGGTGGACATGGGAGAGCCTATTCTGGAAAGTGAACTGATCCCCTTTATGGGAGAGCCGGGCTCAAGGGTAATTGATCAAGAAATCGAGGTTGACGGTAAAAAGATAAACATTACTGCTGTTTCTATGGGGAACCCCCACTGCATACTGTTTATCGATGGGGATGTTGGTCAGTTCCCTGTACACATTCTGGGGCCGCAATTGGAGTGCCACCAGCTCTTTCCAGCTAAAACCAATGTGGAGTTTGTTGAGATTTTAGATCATGGTAAAGTGAAGGTGCGTGTTTGGGAAAGAGGGGTTGGAGAGACCCTGGCTTGTGGAACCGGGGCCTGTGCTGTGGCAGTAGGGGGTTCACTGAGTGAGCGACTGGACCGAAAGGTAGAAATTAGCTTGCCCGGCGGCAAGTTATTTGTTGAGTGGGGCGAGGATAATCATGTTTATATGACCGGCCCTGCAGAAGAGGTTTTTTCAGGGCGAATGTAAATGTATTAGTGGTTGGTAATTAGTTATTGGGAAAGGGATTGATTGCCTTCAAATATTCACAACATTCTCCCTGTTAATACTGAATAGAGCAATTAAAATAGCCTTGCAGGAACAGATGGCGAAGGCCAGATGTCTGAGGTTGGGAAAAAGATGGCTCTGTTGCTTGGAAATAAACCGCAAGAATCTATTTATTTCTTTCTGATATGCACACAGTAATAAAGTAAAACTTGCAAAATAGAGGTGGGTAGTGGGAGGTAAGAAGTGGGAATAGAGGTGACATCTTCTCAGTTGATAGGTGTTTGGATATTAACAAATATTTTATAAAATGATATAAGGAGGATAAACATGAAAGTTGCTGAACGCCTGGCGACATTACCGCCCTATCTTTTTGCCCGTATTGAGCAAAAGATAGAGGAATTACAGGAAAAGAATGTTGATGTAATCAGTTTGGGGATAGGTGACCCGGATTTGCCTACACCTCCACATATTGTGCGGGTACTCCAGGAAGAGGCAGAAAACCCGGAAAACCACCGCTACCCTTCATCGGCAGGGCTGCTGGCTTTTCGCCGCTCTGTTGCTGATTGGTACCAAAAGCGTTGTCAAGTTGAGCTTGATCCTTCTACAGAGGTAGTGACCCTGATCGGGTCAAAAGAGGGGATTGGGCATATTTCATTTTGTTATTTGCAGGAGGGAGATACGGCATTGATTCCGGATCCTGGTTATCCGGTTTATGGTATTGGTGCGGCTTTGGCTGGTGCAGATAACTACCTTATGCCTCTCAAAGAAGAAAATGGTTTTCTTCCAGACCTGAAAAATATTCCTTCAGATGTCGCTAAAAATGCGCGCTTAATGTTTCTTAATTACCCTAATAACCCTACCGGGGCAACCTGTGATAAATCGTTTTTTGAAAATGTAGTAGAATTTGCTAAGAATTATGACATTATAGTTTGTCATGATGCAGCCTATTCTGAGATTACATTTAATGATTATCGTGCTCCAAGTTTTCTCGAGATACCAGGTGCCAAGGATGTGGGGATTGAATTCCATTCCCTCTCTAAGACCTATAATATGACTGGGTGGCGCCTGGGTTGGGCCGCAGGAAATAAAGAAGCGATTCAAGCTTTGACAACTATTAAATCAAATTTAGATTCTGGTGTTTTCCAGGCAGTCCAGTATGCGGGAATAGCAGCCCTGGAAGGACCTCAAGACTGTATTACTGAGATGAAACGCATCTATGAAGAAAGACGACAAATTGCTCTTCATGGGCTTCAAGATCTAGGGTGGAATATTTCCCTTCCCCAGGGAACCATTTACTTGTGGGTTCCAGTGCCGCCAGGATACAACTCAACTGAGTTTGCTGAACTGA
>JBASML010000035.1:0-5056 GCA_049656845.1 Syntrophaceticus sp. | reverse complement strand
ATATCCCCTCCAGTTTCCTTTTTCTTTCTTTTTAGATAAATTCTTTCTCATTACTTGATAAATTTAATAGCTATCTGCTCCTTTCTGAACTCAATGTGATGTGCTCCCACCACCTAACTTTCAGCGTTAAGGCAGGAGCTTTCTGCTGGCTTGAGCCGGCCATATCCACCCAAGCTATCTCTTTTCGCCCAACGGTTCTTATGCAATCCATCCCGCTGCTATTTTTAAAAGCATTTTTTATAAAAGCATCAGGATATTACACTAGCCCCCTTACGTAACCCCCCCTTTTTTCATGAAAAACTACCTCCTGAGCAGCCAGGAGGCCTCGTCAAAACATTACCCAAGGATTATTCGTCAAAACATCAAAAAAACCCTTTTTAATGTTAATTATTTTTGGCCAGATAAAAGCACCCTTTTGTCTCCAACTCGACGGGTTTTTCTCAGGCGGTCAAAATATTCCAATAAGGGGAGACAAAAGCGCCTGGATGTACCCAGGAGATCCCGGGCCTGGGCTATAGTCACCTCTCCGTGCTCCTGTAGGTGTTTCTCTAAAAGATCCCAGGCTTGGTTTACTGCCTCTTGAAGGAAGTAAAGATCCTCTCCTACCTTAACCAGCAGTCCTTGTTGAATGCAATACTGTAGCAGGTCAAGATCATTTCCCAATATTTCCTGGATCTCTCCTATGCCAGGAGGTGAAAATGGCTTTTCTGCCATTTTTTCATGCATTTCTTGAATTTTGTCCTGTTGCTCCTTAGTGAGCCGGATGTTATACCCCGGGAGGGCCACATTCTGGCCGTCAACAACGACCTCTCCTTGTTCTACCCATCTATCCAACAAGGCCTGGAAAAGCCGCGGAGTGAGAGATTTCCAAAGTCGTGTGCGCAGTTCCTCCTTAGGGTAGCCTCCAAGCAAGGGAAACTGTTCATGATATTTTTCCAGAGATTCCTTGATTTCCCTGGTCCATTCCTCCTGTAAGGAGGTTGGAACAACATATATGTCCTTGCCAGAAGAAAGGATGACCTGCACAGCGCCAGTTTTCTCTAATTCTTTTAGAATCTGGCGCATCTCATCCTCACTAAAGCCTGTCCTGCCCGCCAGATCGGACAGGGCAACAGGTTTTCTAACAGAACGCAGCTCTTCGGCAACCCTGGTAGCTGGGGTGCCGGTTAGTTTGCGTTCAAGGCCTGTGAGCACCTCATCAGAGAAACGCCGGTGACGCCTTCCCCCAACCTCGATAATCTCCCCCCCACCAATGGTGGCCACTGGAGAGTAGTGCCTGATCACAAAACGGTCATCAACTGCAGCTACAATCGGCTCCTCCAATTCTAATTGTACAGGAGCAGTGCTGCCAGGTTGCAGCTCATCCCGGTCCAGCAGCCGCACCCTGCCCAGGGTCTCTTTGGTACCCAGGTGAAAGCGGACACGCTGCCAGTTTTTTAAAACGCGGGGCGCCCTCTCCAGCAGGTGTAAAGAGCCAGTAACACGCTGCACCACTGGAAAAGCCCCGGGAGTAACAAGCACATCACCACGGGACACTTTTCCTAATTCGATACCGGTCAAATTTACCGCTACCCTTTGCCCGGCCAGTGCCTCCTCTACCTTCTTCCCATGTACCTGGAGTGAACGCACCCGGCCCTTAATGCCAGATGGCTGGATCTCTAAAGTATCCCCTGTACGGAGATGTCCGCTGAAAAGTGTCCCTGTGACCACTGTTCCGAACCCGGTAATGGTAAAAACCCGATCAATAGGCAGCCGGGCATCTCCAGCGCGAGGTTTCGGGTCAACCTCCTGTGCCATTTTTTCTAATACTGTCCGTAGCTGGTCCAATCCTTCGCCTGTAATAACAGATGTAGGGATAATGGGTGCTGTAGAAAATCTGGTGGGGGCAAGAAGTTCCTGAACATCCTCCTCTACCATCATCAGCCACTCCTCATCCACCAGATCCACTTTGGTAAGAGCAATAACCGCTTTTTGGATATGCAGCAGCTCTAGGATGTCCAGGTGTTCCCTGGTCTGAGGCATCACACCCTCATCTGCTGCTACAACAAAGATAACAAGATCAATGCCTCCCGCTCCAGCCAACATGTTTTTGACAAAGCGCTCATGCCCCGGGACATCTACAATCCCTGCTGTGATCCCTCCCGGAAAACGCAGGGGCGCAAATCCCAGTTCGATGGAAATTCCCCGCTCTTTCTCTTCCTTTAAGCGGTCAGTATCGACACCTGTTAGGGCTCTGACCAGCTCTGTTTTACCATGGTCCACATGCCCGGCTGTTCCAATAATGATAAATGAATCCATCAATACCACCTTCCTCTAAACAGGGGACCGCCTGGATCAGAGGGATAGCCCTGATCCATTTTAGCCGGATCTTTATTCCAATGATTAACTATCACTACCAACCACCAACTGCAGTGCCTTAGCCAGAATTTCATCATCACCTGGCAACAGTGTGCGGGGGTCAATGATCACCCCGTCCTCCTGTAGGCGTACAACCACCGGAGGATCCCCTTGGCGAAGCCTCTCTGCCAAATCAGTAGGGCTCATATTCTTTGGGTAGAGAACCACCTGGGTAGTGGGTAGGTCTGCTAAGGGAAGTGACCCACCACCTGCCCTGGAAACCCCTGGTTTAATTAGAATATCACAACTATCCTTCAGGATACCCGCCAGCATTTCCTTCAATTTAAGGGCATTTTGCTCCAGCTCAGCTGCAGAGATGGAGAGCATCTGCAGCACAGGAATCTTCTTTTGTGCATCTTCTTCCAGATAGACCCTTAAAGTGGCTTCCAGGGCCGCCAGTGTCATCTTATCTACTCTCAACGCCCGCAGCAGCGGGTCATCTTTTAATACCTGCACCAACTCAGCTCGGCCCAGGATAATTCCGGACTGAGGGCCACCCAGCAGTTTATCCCCGCTAATAGTAACTATATCAACTCCTGCGGCCAGTGTCTCCTGAACCGTTGGTTCGGGATCTATACCATACTGCTGTAGGTCAACAAGCACACCACTGCCCAGGTCCTCCATAACAGGAAGGTTGTGCCTTTGGCCAACTGCCACCAACTCTTGCCGCTTGACCTCCCTGGTAAAACCAACCACCCGAAAGTTGCTGGGGTGTACTTTAAGAATAAGGGCTGTTTCAGGGCCTATTGCTCTCTCATAATCCTGGGGATAGGTGCGGTTGGTAGTTCCTACCTCCCTCAAAACAGCACCACTTTGGGACATAATCTCTGGAATGCGAAAGGAACCACCGATCTCTACTAATTCACCCCGGGCCACGACAACCTCTTTTCCCTGGGCTAATCCGTGAAGTGCAAGAAGAACAGCACCAGCATTATTGTTGACAACAAGCGCTGCCTCTGCACCAGTTAACTGGCAGAGAAGCTCCTCTACATGGCTGTAGCGCTCTCCGCGCTCTCCACTATCCAGGTCCATCTCCAGGTTGCAGTAGCCCCTGGCTATATTAAGTACTGCATCCACAGCAGCATTACTCAAAGGTGCCCGCCCCAAATTGGTGTGTAGTACCACACCAGTAGCGTTGACCACAGGGCGCAAACTCATCTTCCTCATTTTTTCTACCAGGTCCACTACTTCTCTAGCCAGAGACCCAAGATCCGGCGGCACCAGCCCCTCTTGCAAAATGCCTGTCCGCCAATGGGACAAAACTTCTCTGGCAGCTGCAGTCAACAGATGTTGAGGACAATCTATTGGTTCACAACAGTTCACCAGTTCATGCACCGCGGGCAGCTGCCGTAACAGTTTTTCTTTTTCCACAAGATAACCTCCAGTCACATTATTCTATACTACAAGTTTAAAATTCTTCTCGATGGGATATATATATTAAGAGTCATTTTACCCTTTTTTGCCACCGGAAAAGCATAAAGATGCTCTGTTCACCATATTACTAAAAGAACAGTACTATGGGAGGAGAAAAAATTGTTCAGCCAAAAGTTTATTAAAACAACACCTGTAACCCCCATGCGCCAGGAACTCCGTGTATTCGCCCATGATTTACATGCTGTACAAGAATTAGCAGACCTACTGGCAGTACTGCTGTGTGAATTAAACCCCAGAGGAAACCGCCAAACAGTGGTTTTGGCAATAGGAACAGATCGTTCCACAGGAGACAGCCTGGGCCCCCTTGTGGGAACCCGTATTAATGAGTTGGCACCAGGGCTTCTTCCGGTTTACGGCACACTTGAACAGCCGGTGCATGCGGTTAATCTTAAGGAAAAGACCCAAAAGATCCAAGAATACTATCCCTACCCACTTATTATTGCCGTAGATGCCTGCCTTGGTCAACTTCAAAATGTGGGATCTATAAATATGGGGCTGGGGCCCCTTCAGCCAGGTACTGGTGTAAATAAAATGCTGCCATCTGTGGGAGATATCTTTTTTTCTGGAGTGGTTAATATCGGAGGTTATCTGGAATACATGGTTCTGCAGAACACAAGGCTGAGCCAGGTCATGAAAATGGCTGACTGCATCGCCCAGGCCATTATCTCTGGATATCTACTGAGTAAAGAATAAAAGAGAGCTTATTCGAGGGCGGCCTTGCATGGGCGGCAAATAGGCGGCCTTGCATTCTCTAAAAAAGGTAGGTATCCCTGCTGCTTGATGGCAAGATCAACAGATGGGCTTTCCCGGTGAAGGTTCACAAAAACAAAAAAACTGGTCTGGCTACTCGATTCCCAGGCATACTCTTCGCAGCCAGACCTCGCTAACGGCTGGAGAGGAAGAACTAGCTCAGGCGTTCTCTAACCGTTTCTACTATTTCCTGAGCGCTTTGTCCCGCAGCACTGATTACCGGGGCAGTGGTTTTGATATCTTGCTGCTGTAACATGTTATCATCCATACCACTGACCACAATGACCCGTGCTCGCTCCAGGTTCCCCGGCTCCAACCCCACCACCTGATGACCAGCCTCTTTCAGTGCTTTTTGCACATTGCCCAGTCCCTCTTCAACTGCAATATAAGCCATTATTCTCCCCCTTAGAGTTTTTTTGTTATTGTTGCGCAGATCTCTTTTGTTTATGCATATCACAATGGGGAGTGAAATAAA
>JBASML010000034.1:0-16123 GCA_049656845.1 Syntrophaceticus sp. | reverse complement strand
CACCTAAGCCGACATTAAGGCCCACCAGTGTTTGCGGTGCAACAGGACGCCTGACAGTAAGATAGAGCAAATCCTGAAACTCAGGCCTAGCCCTCTTATAAGCAGTCGTATTAACATTTGCCAAATTATTGGAAATAGTATCGATATGAAACTGCTGCGCGTTCATCCCAGCCGCAGCAGTATAAAGTGATAGGATCACAAAATAACGCCTCCTCCCAAAATCAAACAATACAATTAGGAAGGGTCTGGCACTTCGGTCGCTCGGTGCCAGAGGAGGCTCTGACAAGCAGTCCGCCTCACAATAACCCTTTTAAACTCTACCTATTTCATTAGCCTTTTCCAAAGTGCTGTCAGTAGCCTGAATCACCTTTTGGCTGGCCTCATATGCCTTCACCGCAGACATCATCGCCACCATCTCAGATAGTGGATTGACATTGGACCCTTCTAAATAACCCTGCCTCACCTCAAAATTCTGCACCTGAGCAGCTGCCCCCCTATAAAGGGAATCCCCCTCTTTACGCCAACCTTGTCCCAAAGGTTTTCCTACTAGAACAAAGCGCTCTACAACCTCTCCCTGGGCATTTACAGCACCACTTATTGACCCATCCCGACTTACCTGCAGATCTCCGCCAGGAAGATAGATTTCACCCATACGCCCATTGGCAATCCCCAGAACCACATGCCCTGCTGTTGTCACAAGGCGGCCATTCCCATCCAAAACAAAACTCCCCTGACGAGTATAACCGATATCACCACCCGCTGTGCGTACAGCAAAAAAAGCATTGCCCTGCAAAGCAAAATCTAAAGGGTTACCAGTTTCTCTGAGTGGGCCTTGTCTATCAGAGGTGCCTATCTCATCTACAACACTACCTGTAACCAGTCGGCCAATAGGCACAGCCGCTGGCCTATCTAAACGAGAAATCACCATCTCAGGAAAGGAACGAATAGCAGCTTCATCTCTTTTATAACCAGAGGTATCCACATTAGCCAAATTGTTGGCTATAGTATCCACCCGCACTTGCTGTGCCATCATCCCCGCAGCTGCAGTATAAAGGCCACGAACCACAATACCACCTCCCTTCACCAAATAATGTTGTCTGATGCAACATAGATATCTAACTACTGATTACGATCTACTATACTATCTGAATACTACCTGGATGAGAAAATTCCTGTTTCACTAGTCTAATAATTTTCTGACATTGATCCTGATTAAGCCCCATAAGATCCGGCAGATCGTACCTCAGAGATTTGCTGCCGGATCCTTGTGCACAGCATATCGTTTTTAATCTGTCCTCATTTTTGCAGAACATTCATCATCCCCAAGGCTATCCCTGTTCCTTTGGCCACACAGGATATGGCATCTTCAGCAACATTAACCACAAGCCCAGTTTCCTCACTGAGCAAGAGATCCAGCCCATGCAAAAGACTTCCACCACCTGTCATAACAATTCCGCGCTCAACGATGTCAGCTGCCAGTTCAGGCGGAGTTTGTTCTAAAACCTCTTTTACTATGCTGATAATCTGGGTCACTGGTTCCTGAAGAGCCACAACTATTTCATCCGAGGTAATAGTGCTGGTTTTCGGTAGCCCTGATACCAGGTCACGGCCGCGAATTTGCATACTGGAACCAGATTCTTTGGCCTGGGGATAAGCAGTGCCAATTCTGATCTTTAATTCCTCTGCAGTGCACTCTCCGACCATCAAATTATACTCTTTCCGTACATACCTGATAATAGCCTCATCGAAATCATTTCCTGCAACCCGGATGGATTTAGCACATACAACCCCGCCAAGGCTTAAAACCGCAACATCTGTCGTACCTCCCCCAACATCGACAATCATGTTGCCGCTGGCATCTTCAATTTGTATTCCGGCTCCTAGGGCAGCAGCCACAGGCTCCTCTATTAAACTGACCTGTCTCGCTCCTGCCTGGAGAACAGCTTGTCTCACCGCTCTCTCTTCTACACCGGTAGCCCCGGATGGTATGCACACCATCACTCGTGGCCGGCAAAGGAAACGCTGCTTTACAGCTTTTTGAATAAAATAGCGCAGAATCCACTCGGTCAGGCTATAATCAGCAATTACCCCGTTGTGCAAGGGGCGTACAGCCACAATATTGCCAGGAGTACGGCCCAGCATTTGGTGGGCCTCCTCTCCCACCGCAATCATCTTATTGGTATGTGTATCAACTGCCACAACAGTAGGCTCATTGAAAACAATGCCTTTACTTTTAAGATAAACTAGTACTGTTGCGGTTCCTAGATCAACCCCTATATCTTCGTTCCAAAACATCAATGTGGCATTCCTTTCTTAATTAATGATGCTTGAAAATGAATTTTTGCCTCTAATAGTAGCGAAAACATGATTTTCTAAAAATATTCGACGTTTTATTAGTTTTTCCTGCCAATAGGATTAATTTTTACCGTGGCTCATTTTCCTTGGTACTTCCTGCGTGTGGCTTCACCCCCACGTAAATGGCGCTCTGCTTTATTAGTGTCTAAAACAATGCGTACCTTGCGTGCTAACTGTTGATTGATCTTAGGCAACCGCTCGGTCATATCTTTGTGAATGGTACTTTTACTCACACCAAAAACCCTAGCAGCTTGGCGAACAGTTGCCGATGTTTCTATTAGATAAGTGCTTACCTCCAGGACACGGCGGCGGATGTATTCTTGCACTCTGCTCCCTCCGTCTTTAAGTTTCAGTACATTTATATCCAACGGGTAAGGGAAAAAGACTAGCAGAAGAGCAAGGTAACTTGAGGATCAATTTGCATAATTAGCAAATCAGGAGGCAAAAAACCACTTTGTTAAAAAACCCCCTCCAAAGGAAAGGGTAGGCGTCTATGCCGCCATTCGCAGAGTGGATTACAAAGACAATTCTGATTAACCGTTAGTAATCATTTTCCGATATGGGACACTCCTTTCTTCCAAAGGCCAACCACTAACCTAAAAAAGATTGGAGTCATGGCATCGACAGTCCGAAACAACCGATGCTCACAGGGAATAATTCAAGCTTAGTCACTACTTGCTTACTTGTTGTACAGTTTCCAATTTCACCCCCCGGTAGTAATAGGCCAGAATCTGGTTGTATTTGACACCACGATCCGCCAACCCATTTGCACCATATTGGCACATCCCTACCGCATGCCCATATCCCCTGGTCGTAAAGATGATCTCATCACCAGCACTGGTTACTTGAAAATCTGTAGAACGAAGCCCCAGTTCTTTGCGCAGGTCAACACCACCGCAGATTTGAGAACCCACCTTGACACTCTTTACCCGCCCACTTTTGGTTCGCTCTTGGATCTCCACCACACAGCCAGAGCCGGCAGCTGCAGGTACCGATTGCTCACTGATTTCCAACTTTGTCAATATTTCCTGTAGGGATAGCCGGGTAACAACAGGTTCCTGCCTATGCGGAGGGTCAAAAGTGCAAGGAATACTTATCAAATACGGCACTTCATGCCCCCAGACTTCCCGTGCATCCTCTGTCCCCCTCCCCCCACAGCTGGCGTGATAGACGGGATCGATCAGTTCGCCATCATAGGTCAATACCTGTCCTCTGGTAGTTTCCACTGCTTCAGCTATCTTATTGTAATTGGCACGGAAATGCCAACCCCAGCGTTTCCGCATTTCCGCTGTATCTATCCAGGCCTGACAGTGCCCAGAATCCACACAGAGATGAGCAGCAGGATGCTTTTCGTCCTGGGACTCCCTGGTCAACCGCAGCATTGTATAGGTACGTGCCGCAACCGCCTGTGCTTTTAAGGCCTCAGGATGGAAGGATGCGGGCATCTCCGCCGCAACAACACCGATCACATACTGCTCCAAAGGAAGGCTGGCAACCTCCCCCCTTGACACCTGCAGCTTTACCTGCAGCCCTACTTCTTCTTCCTTGATCGGTTCCCTGCTTTCCCAGCTGCAGCCACGCACTAAAAGAGCAGGAAGCCCGATCACCACCAGTGTCAGGATTACAACCACATAACCCAGCCAGCGATAACCCCCGAATCTCTTTTTCATATCTTAACCCTCTTTCCAGGGAGATCTTACGCAGCCAAATGTAAGGTGCTGAACCCCTCCTTTCCATATTTATGTAATAGAGGGGTTAGTTAGAACAGATTGTTTCCGCATCCATCCCATTTCTTGTGGTCTGTTTTTATCCAGCAAAACAACAATTTTTTCCAACGGCTAAAGATCACCCACTAACTACTAATAAACAGGCTGTCTACAACTTTTTCACACCCTGTCCAGTGGTTTTTCCTCAAGGTTATCCACATTGGAAGATAACCCAAACAATTCTCAATGTCTTGACAGCTCACGATTACACAGATTATCCACGTTACCCACGGCTTTTTCACACCATACCAAGGGGTTATCCACGGAGTTATCCACATTGATGGTAACCGTCACTCCACCTGGTCAACCTTTATATAGCGGTTGCCTTGGTGGGGTAACTGGACAATTTAGCCGAATCTGTATACACAGGTTGAGTCCCCAGGTACCTGGCACATAAGACAAATATCATCCTTGCATCCTTTGCATAATTCAGGAAACCAGTTGAATATATATATGCCAAAGAGGTGGTAAAAAAGATGAAGAAAAACTTCCATACGGTGCGCGGCTACCAACTGCTGGAGCAAAAAAAACAGACCCTTACCCCGGCAATGGAAGACTATCTGGAAATGATCTACCGGGCGAGTCAAAAGGATGGCTATATTCGCATCTCTACTCTTTCCGCGCTCCTCAATGTACGGGCACCATCAGCGACAAAAATGGTACAAAAGCTCACCGCGCTGGAACTGCTCCACTATAAAAAATACGGGATTATCTTTCTCACTGAGAGTGGGGAAGAGATAGGACAATTTTTATTAGAAAGGCATAATACTGTGGAAGAATTCCTCAAGTTTCTGGGAGTAGGAGAAAATCTCCTGGTGGAAACAGAGTTGATAGAGCATAATATCAGCCTTCACACCCTTCAACTCTTAGCCTTCTTCAACCAATTCCTGGCAGAAAACCCTTATGTCAGGGAACAATTTGAACACTTCAAAAAGGTACAAAAAAAGAAAGGGGCTAATATGCCACATACACCTAAGGTGATTCAGCAGGATAAACAGACTTTAGGCAGTGAGAACTGCACCTCTAAATAATTAGTGGTTAGTCCCTGGCCCAACACCCGGCTGCACCAGGTTTTCTCTGTTAGAGATTGGCTGCTTGTTCAGTTACCCGGCGGACACGGGCTCCTAGAGAAGACAGTTTCTCCTCCAGGTCTTCATAACCACGATCCAGGTGATATACACCACGGATTTCGGTTTCACCAGGTGTCTTCAGTGCGGCGATTACCAGAGCAGCCCCAGCCCGTAGGTCAGTAGCCTCGACCTGTGCCGGGGAAAGGCTCTCTACCCCCTGGATCACAGCAGTAGACCCATTAACATAGATCTGAGAACCCATACGTCGCAAAAACTCCACATATAGAAAGCGGTTCTCAAAAACTGTTTCTGTGATGGTGCTTTCCCCTGTAGCTGTTGTCAAAAGGGCAGTAAATTGAGGCTGCAGATCGGTGGGGAACCCAGGATAGGGTGCTGTGGTGATCTGTAGAGGGCAAAGCCCTTCAGCGGCATATACAACCAGCTCCTCACCTCTCTCTTCAATAGTCACCCCGGCTTGTCGCAGTTTCTCGATCACTTCGCGCAGGTGATCTGGAATAACACGCTGCAGCTGTACCTGCCCTCCGGTAGCAGCTGCAATGGCCAAAAAAGTTCCTGTTTCAATGCGGTCTGGAATTACCGTGTGCATAACCCCATACAGATCCCGTGTACCCTCAATTTGAATACAGCTAGTCCCGGCACCACTCACTCTGGCTCCTATCTTGTTTAAAAAATTAGCAAGGTCTACGATTTCCGGTTCAGCGGCAGCATTGTTAATGGTAGTACACCCCCGGGCTGCCGCTGCAGCCATCATAATGTTTTCAGTAGCACCCACACTTGGATAATCAAGAAACACCTCATTCCCTTTCAAATCCTTTGCTGATGCCTGAATATAACCCTTTTCCATCGTAAACTCTGCTCCCAAGGCAGCAAGCCCTTTAAGATGTAAATCTACCGGCCTGTTTCCGATAGCACAGCCTCCGGGCAAAGGAAGGCAAGCCTCCCCGGTTCGCACCAGAAGTGGGCCCAACAACAGAAAAGAGGCCCTCATCTTTTGGGCATATTGGTACATCTGCCCTGTTTCCTGTACATCCCGGGCCTGAATGGCCACCTGGCTGCCCTGACGGCTTACCTGAACACCAAGCCCTGACATCATTTTCATCATATTACAGGTATCTAAAAGGCGGGGCACCCCTTTTAAAACACATTTATCAGCTGTTAGAAGAGTAGCTGCTAGAAGTGGTAAACTGGCATTTTTAGAACCACTAATACAGACACTTCCATTTAACCTGGTACCACCCTCAATAAGATATTTATCCTCCAATACCTCTCCTGCTTTCATGTGCTTTATAAGTGCTTGAATATTAATCTAAACAACCATATTAGACTCACTATAACTCTTGTAGTTGAGACCCTTTTATTCTAAAATATTCCTATTAACCATATCAAAATAACTGTAATTTGGCATTATTTATTAATTTTATCCTCAAATCTCTCACAACTCAAGTGACATGGAAACAAAACGAAAAAGGGATAAACTGGCAACTGAATAGTTGGCAGTATGCTTTTATTAATTCTGCCTGAATAAATCTATTCCTTCCGGAATTTTTTAGTATTCACAGGTAATTAATGGTGTTCCTAAGATAACCTGGATTCCATTTTCTTTACGCACCATTGATAGGTTAAGATTAGTTTTCCTTCCACCGACAGTTACCGCATCTGGCAACACCGGGCTGTACCCTGTAATACTAATGTATTTATCTGTGCAAAGAATGTCTGCTGCTTTAGCATTAAAGTCCCTGAAAATCGCTTCTCCCCAGGCCAGCTGTGCTTCTTCATCCAAATCAGCGGCAATATTACCTTTGACAGCCAAATAGAGACCATGGTCCTTCCCCAAATAAGTAAGGGTTTCTCTGATTTTTTTCTCCCGGGAAAGGCTTTCTTGTATGCTGTCGGTAATATTATATTTAATGGAAATATATATTTTATCCTCATTATTTGATTCTTCTTGTATCTTTTGCAAGACAACTCGTGCCTGACAATCCCGGCATGCGCATTCTACCTGAAGACAATCCCCTGAGACAGTGGAAATAGTTCTCTTTGAGACATCAACAAGCCCCAGTTTCTCCCCAATTTTTCTCTCTTCCCATACCTCATTGGGCTGCGCGGGGTCCTGTAAAAAGGCCCATCCCTCCAGGTAATAGCCCTCAACCTGAACCCCGCCTGCTGTTATTAATAAAGACAATTTATCAAGGACAAGGGATTCCTTGGTGCTCGTTTTCCCAAAAACAAACAGGACCAATACAGCACTAAAAAGAAAAAACGTAAACAGTGCCTTTTTCACACAGGACACCCCGTTTCCCATCTTCTTCCTGTATTGTGTCCATCTACAAAATCGTTATTCCCGAATCCAGCGCTTAAAGAGTATGAACACCTATTCCAACTTCGCAGAACTTTACCAGGGCCAGATTTCCGGAGGAGAATAACAAAGAGTTGCCCTGGCTAGAGCCCTGGCAACACAACCCAAGCTGCTCTTCTTAGATGAACCCTTATATGTTCTGGATAAGGGAATTAGATGTACAACCAGAGCTGAAAAAAATTCACCAGAAGTGGCAGACCCCTTTTATTTTGGTTACTTATGATGAGGATGATGTAGCGGTCCTCGGGGACACTAAAATATCTCTTTTCAGTAAAAGCGCTGCTGCTGGTTGAACCGCTCAGCTATCAGCATACATCCACAGCTAAAACCATATGATTTGAGTTTCAATGAAGGATGCCAGCTGATGCTGGTATCCTTCCCTAACCGAAAGTTTTTCTAACACAAGGCAGGATTTTCTCGATGATTGGCGAATAATTTTAAATATATATAGCAAACAAAATATATATCTACTCCGAGTCCACTGTCCTGTAGCACATGTGTCTTAAAGTACCAGGCATGGCGGTCGGACCGATAGGGTGTACCTGGAAACCGGTACACCTCCCAGTGCGGAAAGGAGATTACAGCGTAGTTTGCTTGCCGGGGTGTACATACATCCGCACCCTGGTATTGGTTGGCTCACTGCTCGTAAAGGGGGAATGCCTACGGTCTGACCGGAGATGGTTTTTAATATGATCTGAGTTTATGTTTTTAGAGTGTAACCCCCTGCGGGCGGACCCATACGCAGGTACAGGGCATAATAAATAATAAAAAATACACTTTAAAATTACCAAACTACTTTCTGATTTGAAACTACTTTCTGATTTGATAGGGTTGGTTTGTCAGGCGTAGTTTTTTGCGCCCCGGCAACCAGTTTCTCACATTCCTTTTCCCCATATATTGGGTTGTCTTCCCCACGGGCGGTGGGAAAGACAACCAGAGGGTTTTTTTTGCTCCAGATACTCGTGGGTACCTTAGGGGGAAACAAGGGTTTTTGTGTACCCCTTGTGAAATTAATTTATAAGAAAGAAGGATCACCATACAAATCTCTGAGGGCCCGGGCGGTTAAGCATATGCCCTGGGATAGTTACCGGTACATTCCTGATTTTAGCGTCATCAGCATCCATTAAAATGGGCTGGCGTTTACAGGCATGTGACATTGTAAGTTCCCTGGGTGTATCCCCACCAAAAAAGCGGGGAGTATGTCAACTTTCCAGTGATACTAGTTAAAAAGGATTTCTAAGGAGGGATAAAAGTGGAAATGGTTAGATTGACCATCGATGGGAAGGAGGTTGAAGTTCCAGCCGGGACATCGGTTCTGGATGCGGCAGAACAAATTGGGATACACATCCCACGGCTTTGCCACGACCCGGACCTAACTGCTGTAGGGGCCTGCCGCCTTTGTGTTGTGGAAGTTGAAGGGATGCGCAACCTGCCGGCATCATGCGTAACAATGGTGACTGACGGTATGGTAGTGCGTACCGATACACCCCAAATCATGGAGGCACGCAAAACCATTTTAGAAATGCTCATTGCCAACCACCCGCTGGACTGCCTCACCTGCGATAAAATGGGTGACTGCATGCTGGCAGAGTACTGCTACCAGTATGGTGTAAAAGAAACCTCCTTTATTGATGCCGAGCGACATGAATACGACCTCGAGGAAAGCAACCCCTTCATCGTCCGCGATCTCAATAAATGCATTCTCTGCGGCAGATGTATACGTGCCTGTGCTGAAATGACCTGCCGCGATATTATTGACTTCACCTATCGCGGATTTAATACCAAGGTAGCTCCCTTCGGTGATACAGATTTAATTGAATCAGACTGCGTCTACTGCGGCAATTGTGTGGCGGTTTGCCCCACAGGCGCCTTAACAGAAAAACAGATGCACGGTAAAGGCCGGAGATGGGAGTATGAGAGGGTTAGAACCACCTGCCCCTTCTGCGGTACAGGATGCAACTTTGATCTGATGGTCAAAGACGGCAAAATTGCCGGTGTGGCCTCCAACCCAGACAGCCCTGTCAACGGAAAACAGCTCTGCATCAAGGGCCGTTTCGGCTGGGATTACGTACACAGCGATAAGCGTCTGACAACACCACTGGCCAAAAAGGATGGGAAGTTTGTACCTATTTCTTGGGATGAGGCCTTTGATACAATTGCCACACGTTTTAATGAGATTAAGGAAAAATACGGGAGCGATGCTTTTGCAGCTTTAAGTTCAGCCAGGTGTACAAATGAAGAAAACTACCTTGTTCAGAAATTTACAAGGGCAGCAATGGGCACAAACAACGTCGATCACTGTGCCCGTACATGACACGCGCCAACTGTGGCCGGTCTGGCCACATCATTCGGTAGCGGCGCGATGACAAACTCGATCAATGAAATTCTGGGGGCCGATCTTTTACTACTAATTGGAACAAACGCCACTGAAGCTCATCCTGTTATCGGTTACAAAATGAAACAGGCCAAGAGAGCGGGGGCCAAAATGATTGTCGTTGACCCGCGGCGCACCGAGCTTGCGGAAGAGGCAGATATCTGGCTACAGATCAATCCGGGTACAGATATCCCGCTACTCAATGGGATGATGCATGTGATCATCAAAGAAAATCTCCACGACAAGAAGTTTATTGAAGAGCGCACCGAGAACTTCGAAGAACTTAAAAAAACAGTGGAAAAATATACACCGGAATATGCATCAGAACTAACCGGTGTGCCTGCAGAGGATATCATTGCTGCGGCTCGCCTTTATGCGCAGGCTGATAAAGCTGGGCTTTTCTATACCCTGGGAATCACTGAGCATGTCTGCGGAACCTACAACGTGATGAGCACTGCTAACCTGGCTATGCTGACCGGACATATCGGCCGTGAAAGCACAGGTGTCAACCCGATGCGCGGGCAGAACAACGTCCAGGGAGCATGCGATATGGGGGCACTTCCCAACGTCTTCACCGGTTATCAGAAGGTCACTGATGATGCAGCACGAGAGAAATTCGAGAAGGCCTGGGGAGTCTCTATGCCGCCGGCTAAAGTAGGTTTGATGATTCCGGAAATGTTCGATAAGGCCAATTCCGGAGAGGTGAAGGCTATGTACATCCTGGGTGAAAACCCGGTATTAACTGATCCCAACGCCAACCACATCAAATCCGGCCTGGAGAATTTAGAGTTCCTGGTGGTACAAGAACTCTTCCTCACGGAAACCGCTGAATACGCTGATATTATTCTTCCGGGTGCCAGTTTTGTGGAAAAAGATGGAACCTTCACCAACACCGAACGGCGCGTCCAGCGTGTGCGAAAAGCCATTGAGCCGCTTCCAGGTCGAGCCGACTGGGAGACCATCGCGGCTATGAGCACCAGGGTGGGCTATGCTATGAATTACAACTCTGCTGAAGAGATTTTCGATGAAATGGCATCGCTTACACCATCCTATGCGGGAATGAGCTATGAGCGCATTGACTCCAAAGGACTACAGTGGCCATGCCCAACCGCGGATCACCCGGGTACAAAATTCCTGCACGGAGATTCATTTACCAGAGGCAAGGGGCTTTTCCAGGGAATCGAGCATGTGCCTCCTGCGGAATTGCCTTGTGAGGAATATCCCTTCTTGCTTTCCACCGGCAGGATCCTGTACCACTATAATGTTACAACACCATACTCTGCAGGTCTTAAGAGCATGTGGAATGAGGAATATGCAGAGGTCAACCCTGATGATGCCTCACGTTTGGGGTTGGTCACAGGTGATAAGGTCAAGATAACATCCCGGCGAGGGGAAGTCATATCAAAAGTAGAGGTAACGGACCGTGTACCGCCAGGTGTTGTTTGGATGTCGTTCCACTATACAGAAAGCCCTACCAACGTCTTGACCAGTGATGCGTTGGACCCCATCACCAAAACAGGTGAATACAAGGTCTGCGCGGTGAAAATAGAGAAGTTGGACACATAAATCAAAGACAAACAGATAGAAATATGGTTTTAACCAGTTAATAATGTTTATGCAGAATTTAAGTGCATTTAGCTGACAGGTTACCTGTATTTCTATCAATTAAAGTATTAAAGTAGCTGTGCTTGCCGTGCCGGTGGTTGCCGTGATAGCGGTACCACCGGCATGACTCATAGCTCAAAGAATTTCAAGGAAAGATATTGCGGAGACAGCACTGACTCTCTCCAAAGCCTGGATATTTTCCAGGCTTATTTGTAAATAGTAATGTTTAGGAGGTGTTAAATGATGTTAGAGCGACCACCCATGGAGGATGCTCGCCAGGCTCTACTTGATAAAATAATGCCACTGGAGAGTGAGGACATCCCCACGATAGATGCGGTAAAGCGCATTCTTGCTGCAGACATTATCGCCCCCCATGACCTTCCCCCTTATCCGCAAGCAGCTATGGATGGCTTTGCTGTTTCCTATACAGATCCAAAAGAAAAAAGGTTTCTTATCAAAAAAATCTTAGAGGCAGATGAGGCTCCTGACTTCAGTTTAAAACCAGGTGAAGCAGCAGGTGTTCTAACAGGAGGCTATGTACCACAAGGCACCGATGTGGTAATCCGTCAGGAGGACGTCCGTATAACTGGGGATTACATAACTGTTGAGAATTTGCCCTCCATAGACAACATCCGGAGTCAAGGGGAGGACATTCAGTCTGATTCAGTAATCGCTAGGAGCGGCACCATAATCACCCCGGGTCTGATCGCAATCCTCACTGCCTTCGGCATCCGGGAAATCAGGGTGATTCGGCGTCCTAAAGTGGCAATACTAAGTCTGGGAAAGGAAGTTATCCCCTATGATCAAGACATCATCCCTGGCCAAATGTGGGACAGCAACGGCCCACACCTGTCTTCACTGGTAACCCTTCAGGGAGGCCTACCATCAGTTGTGGTTTCCCAGTCCTCTCCTGAAAAAGTACTGCACTCCCAGCTGCAGCAAGCAGATATGGTGGTTACCATCGGGGGAACAGCTGACGGCAGTAATGACCAGGGCAAAAAACTTCTTGAAAGTGCCGGTATAGAGCCAATTTTTCTCGGCTACCAAGTAAAGCCGGGCAGTCACGCCTGTGCTGGAGTTAGTGATGGCAAACCGTTGATCATGCTTTCCGGAAATCCAATGGCCTGTTTTGTGGGCTACTGCCTCTTGGTCTACCCAGCACTACGCGCTTTACAAGGGCTAAACCCGGAAATAAAACGCTTCCCAGCTGTGGCTACCAGCTCCTTCCCTAAGCCAGGTGGGCCAAGACGATTTCTGCTGGGCTATGCCCTTTGTGGCCACGAGGGCTGGAGGGTTGCGGTACTCCCTGCCCAGAGACCCAGCATGCGGAACTCTCTTGCAAACTGCAACTGTTTAATCGATCTGCCGCCAGGACATCCGCCTGTACAACCAGGTGACGATGTGTTCATCATTCCCATCCAGGAACTAATAACCTGACACTGGGACAGTCCTTTTGTCATGCTTTGGCAGAAGGGGAAGGCGTAACACAGGAGTCATTATACTCCACAAAAAATAATCCATAAAAAAACCTGGGATCCGCTCTCCCAGGTTCTTGCATTACAATCCTTTTTATGTAACCTTGTAACCTTTTATATTAACTTCTTTCCGGCCGCTTCAGCTGCCTTGAGGCGGGCCAATGACCTCCTCAAGGCCAGTTCTGCGCGTAGGTAGTCAAGATCTTGGGCTTTCTGCTGCATGCGCCATTCTGCACGTTCCTTGGCCTTTGTTGCTCTGTCCACATCGATTTTTTCCCCACGCTCAGCGGTATCAGGAAGAATGCGCAACACATTACCGCTCATCTCAAAAATACCCATATTACAGGCAACATAATGAGGATTTCCATCCTTCAGGTACTTGATTACGCCGATATCCAATGTGCCAATAAAAGGGGCGTGGTTGCGTAAGATACCTAATAGGCCATCTGTAGATGGGAGAATTACACCCTCTACTTCATCCTCAACCACTATCCGCTCTGGGGTAATGATCTCTAAATTAAAGTTGCGCCATCTGTTCTTTGCCTGTTCAGCCACTTAACTGACAGCCTCCATTTCCCGCGCCCTGGCTACTACATCATCAATGGTACTGGCATAAACAAAGCACTGCTCCGATATCTCATCATGTCGCCCATCCAGGATCTCCTTGAAGCCCCTTATGGTTTCTTTGACAGGAACATATGTCCCAGGCCTTCCTGTAAAGGCCTCAGCAACAAAGAAGGGCTGTGACAGGAATCGCTGAATCTTGCGCGCCCTGGCCACGATTATTTTATCTTCCTCAGAAAGCTCATCCATACCCAGGATGGCAATAATATCCTGTAGGTCCTTGTAGCGCTGGAGAACTTGTTGAACTCCCCGGGCCACCTCATAGTGTTCCTCCCCAACTATAAAGGGGTCAAGGATACGAGATGTGGAATCCAGGGGGTCTACTGCAGGGTAAAGCCCTAGTTCAGCGATCTGGCGAGATAAAACCACAGTACCATCCAAGTGAGCAAAGGTTGTAGCCGGAGCTGGGTCAGTCAAGTCATCAGCAGGAACATAAACAGCCTGTACAGAAGTAATAGATCCCTTTTTTGTAGAGGTAATGCGTTCCTGCAGCAGTCCCATATCTGTAGCCAATGTCGGCTGGTAACCCACTGCAGAGGGCATCCTGCCTAAGAGTGCGGAAACCTCTGATCCAGCTTGGGTAAAGCGGAAAATGTTGTCGATAAAGACCAACACATCTTGCCCTTCTGCATCCCGGAAGTACTCAGAAATTGTGAGGCCTGAAAGCCCCACCCGAAGTCGTGCACCAGGCGGCTCATTCATCTGCCCGAAAACCATGGCACACTTATCGATAACACCAGATTCGGTCATCTCTAGATAGAGGTCATTACCCTCCCTAGTGCGCTCACCAACACCACAGAAAACAGAAAAACCACCATGTTCATAGGCAATATTCCGAATCAACTCCTGGATGATTACAGTTTTGCCTACACCGGCACCACCAAACAGCCCAATCTTGCCTCCTCTAGCAAAGGGAGCAAGAAGGTCGATAACTTTAATCCCAGTTTCCAAAATCTCTCGTGCAGGTCGCTGCTCCACAATAGATGGCGCTGGACGGTGAATGGGAAAGTAGTCTTCTGCCTCTACATCACCCTTGCCATCGATAGGCTCTCCTAATACATTAAACAGCCTACCCAATGTTCCTCTTCCCACAGGCATTTTAATAGGTGATTTAGTGTCTAAGGCACGCATTCCGCGCCTGATTCCATCTGTGGAAGACATGGACACACACCGGGCAGTATTATTGCCCAGGTGCTGCATGGCCTCAAGTGTAACATTCAACTCCTGGGGCATTGTTGCCTTAATTTCTTCCTCCTGATCTTCAGTGTTAATGATTATGGCATCAAAGAGGTCCGGAAGCCGACCAGGAGGAAATTCAATGTCCACTACAGGACCAATTACCTGGACAACTGTGCCATAACTTCTCTCTTCCAACTCTTTTACCTCCTTCATCCTTTTAAGGCCTCCGCTCCACCGACAATTTCAGAGATCTCCTTGGTAATCGCTGCCTGTCGCAGCTTGTTGCCCAGGAGAGTCAGCTGTTCGATTATTTCCCCCGCGTTCTCTGTGGCATTACTCATGGCAACCATGCGGGCAGCGTGTTCACTGGTCTTCGCTTCCAACAGAGCACGGAAAACCTCGGCCTCAATAAAGCGGGGCAACAGCATTTCCAGAACCCCCTGCGGGCTGGGCTCAATAATATAATCAGGGATTGTGCCTTCATCCCGCTCTTCCCCTTCTTCTATTTGAGGTGCCGCAAGGGGTAAAAGCTTAAAGACCACAGGCTGCTGCGTCCCTGTAGAAATAAACTCTGTATAGACTAGATTTACCTCGTCAACAATATTTCCGTTATAGAGCTCCACTAAGGTACGGGCCATACCCTGTGCTTGTGACACAACGGGTTCATCACCAATAGCTAGAAACTCTGCCAATATATTATATTTCCGGCGCTGGAAATAATCACGTCCCTTCCTACCGATAACGATTAACCCCACTTCTTCTTCCTGGGCAGCCATCTCAGCTTCTGCCCTGCGGATCACATGGGAATTAAAGGCACCGCAGAGTCCTCGATCCGAGGTAAACACTACATATCCTACATTACGCCGCTCCCTGGGAAGAAAGAGTGGATGTGTTATTTCGCTAAAAGTTTCAGCAAGCTTTTTAATTAAATCATCGATCTTCTCAGAGTAAGGGCGTGCCGACTCTACCCTTTCCTGGGCACGGCGCAGCCGTGCTGCTGCCACCATCTCCATTGCCTTGGTAATCTGTTCTGTGTTTTGAATACTCCTGATTCGCCTTTTAATGTCTCTTACATGTTCTGCCAATATCTGTCACCACCTTTGCTGATCAGGCAGTTTTTTGGATGGAAAAGGCAGCGCCAAATTCATCTGTAAATTCCTTGATCACCTTGTTCATCCGTTCCATCAGCTCATCTGATAGGGCTTTCTTTTCCCTGATCTCCTCCAGGATCTCCGGGTGCTCATTCTTCATAAAGCGTAGGTACTCCTTTTCAAACTCCAAAATTGACTCTATAGGCA
>JBASML010000033.1:0-7497 GCA_049656845.1 Syntrophaceticus sp. | reverse complement strand
GGGTCTTCAAGATCTAGGGTGGACTATTTCCCTTCCCCAGGGAACTATTTACCTGTGGGTTCCAGTGCCGCCAGGATACGACTCAACTGAGTTTGCTGAACTGATACTGGAGAAGGCTGCAGTTGTGATTACGCCAGGGGTTGGCTATGGAAAATATGGAGAGGGGTATTTCAGGATATCTTTAACCCTGGCTACTGAGCGGCTAGATGAGGCTTTTACAAGGATGAAAAAGGCTTTTGGAAAATTATATTAAAGGAATCCTACATAAAATCCTACATAATTAGAAGGGAGTGACTGCCTGGCCCAGGAGTCTTTAATAGGGGCAGGCCTAATGGTGATCAACAGTATGACCGGTTTTGGACGTGGTGAATATGGAGATAGTGGCCTACATGCCACAGTAGAGATCCGCAGTGTAAACCACCGCTTTTGCGAAATATCGGTACGGATTCCGCGGGCGTTTCTTCTGCTAGAAGAGAGAATAAAAAACCAAGTACAGGAAGAAGTTGCCCGGGGACACCTGGATATATATGTTAATATTGAGGATCACCGTGAAAAGAAGCGTAATATTAAGCTTGACAAGGAATTGGTTCTTGCCTATTATAATTGTCTAAGGGAAATGGCGAAAATTCTTGATATTGAGTTTCAATTGAATGTAGAACACCTTTCCGCGTATCCAGATGTGCTGGTAGTGGAGGAAGAAGACGAAGATCTTGAGGGTGTTTGGAGTGTAGTACAGGTAGCTCTCCGGGATGGTCTCGAACAGCTTTTAGAGATGCGTGCCCGAGAAGGTGCGAAACTATATGAAGATTTTATGTCTCGCAGAAACATTATTTGCAGTCTCTTAGAGGAAATAAAAGAGCGTGAACCACAGCTGAGTGTGGAGTTAAGGACTCGCCTGAAAAATAGGTTAAAGCAACTCCTGGAGGACCACGATATTGATGAAACACTATTGGCAAATGAAGTGATCTTGTTTGCCGAACGGAGCAGTATTACTGAAGAGATTGTGCGTTTAAATAGCCATTTAGATCAACTGCAAGAAATACTACAGACAGGAGAGCCTGTAGGAAGAAGGATTGAGTTTCTTATACAGGAAATGAACAGGGAAATCAATACCATTGGATCAAAAGCCTCTGACCTGGTTATTTCCCCACTGGTTGTAGATATTAAAAGTGAAATTGAAAAAATGCGGGAGCAGGCGCAGAATGTTGAGTAAATAGACCACCTACTTTTTGAGGGAGGTAAAACATGGATATTAAGCTGGTAAATATTGGTTTCGGCAATGTTGTATCAGCCAACCGGATTGTTGCTATTGTGAGCCCTGAGTCCGCCCCAATAAAACGCATCATTTCGGAGGCTCGAGAACGAGGCATGTTGATTGACGCCACCTATGGAAGAAGAACACGAGCTGTGATTATCACAGATAGTGACCACGTGATTTTGTCTGCAGTCCAACCCGAAACGGTGGCCAATCGTTTAGCTGCAAAGGAGCCTGCTGTAGTTGCGGAAGAATAACATGCCAGCGCTGTCATCGTCTTTGCTTATAGTGATATCTGGGCCCTCTGGTTCTGGTAAGGGAACCCTCTGCAAGATGCTTAGAGAGGCCTTACCTGAACTGTCATATTCGATTTCCCTTACCACAAGGCCTCCCCGTGGTGATGAACAAAATGGGGTGGAGTATTTTTTTGTTACTAAGGAAGAATTCCAAAAACGGATTGAAACCGGAGATTTTCTGGAATGGGCGGAAGTATATGGACACTACTATGGCACCCTGCGTTCCTCTGTAGAAACACTTCTAGAAAAAGGAAGAGATGTTTTGCTGGAAATAGACACCCAGGGTGCCCGGAGGGTAAAACAAATCTTTCCCGAGGCAGTACTAATTTTTATTAAGCCACCTTCCTTGGAAGAACTTAGTACGAGAATTATTAAGAGGGGAACAGATGATGCTGCAACTATTGATATGCGATTAAGCTGTGCTCCAGATGAATTACAGGCAGCAAATTATTATGATTATATTGTTGATAATGACATAAAGGAACAGGCATTGGCGGAGATACTTGCTATTATTGAGCGGGAAAAAAGTGCTCGTAGAAGAGGTCAAGGGGGAATGGACAGTTGAAACAACCGAGTTTTGATCTATTACTGAAGAAAGTAGAGAGTAAATACGAGCTTGTTGTTGCAGCAGCTAAAAGAGCCCGTGCCCTTACAGAAAATTGGAATTCTATCGATGATGATAATCTTCGTTCTCAGAAACCGGTTACTATTGCCCTTATGGAAATAGCCCAGGATCAGCTGCTTATTGAACGACCACAGCAGCAAAAGAAACTCAAATGAAGAATGTAGTTTTGGGTGTTACGGGAAGTATTGCTGCTTACAAAGCAGCTGAAATAGCCAGCTTGCTGGTTAAAAAAGGTTATCGTGTTCAAGTGATCATGACACCCGCTGCAACTCAGTTCATTACACCTTTGACTATGCAGACAGTATCACAGCAGCCAGTACATGTGGAAATGTTCAATACCCCTCAAGAATGGGATATTGAGCATATCAGCCTTGCCCAGGGAGCAGATTTGGTCTTGGTTGCTCCGGCAACAGCTGATCTTATCGGTTTAGTTGCCAGTGGTACTGCGGGTAATCTTCTTACCACAACCATTATGGCGACCAAAGCACCAGTGGTCTTCGCTCCGGCGATGAATACCGGGATGTATGAAAACCCTATATTCCAGCACTGGATGGGTTTTCTCAAGGGAATGGGTTATATATTTATTGAACCGGAGGAGGGGCACTTGGCTTGTGGTGCCACTGGCAAAGGGAGGTTTCCTGCCCCTGAAAAGATAGTTGCTTTTGTTGAGCATATTTTTTCCAAAGAAAAGGATTTGGAAGGAAAACATGTGCTGGTGACTGCGGGGCCGACCCGTGAACCCCTTGATCCAGTGCGTTTTTTATCAAATTATAGTTCTGGTAAGATGGGTTATGCCTTTGCACAAGAGGCTAGGGATAGAGGGGCCCGGGTAACATTGGTGAGTGGGCCTACAAAGCTTACTCCACCAGAGGGTGTTGAAGTGATTGCAGTAGAGACTGCCCAGGAGATGTTCAACATAGTTAAGGATGTATTTCCGACAGTTGATATTGTAATAAAAGCCGCGGCAGTGGCTGATTTCCGGCCACGCCTGCAAGCAAAGGATAAGATTAAAAAGAATGGGGCCAGCCTTGTTCTAGAAATGGAAAGAACAGTGGATATTTTGGGATATCTGGGTGAACACAAAGAAAAGCAGATACTGGTTGGGTTTGCTGCGGAGACCAGGGAAGTTTTAAAACACGCACGGGAAAAACTGGTCCGCAAGAACCTTGATCTGATAGTTGCCAATGACCTTACTGTGGAAGGAGCAGGTTTTGAGGTCGATACAAATGTGGCAACAATTTTATTTAAGGATGGTACTGCTTTAAAATTGCATAGAATGACAAAAAACGAGCTGGCTTGTGTGGTGCTAGATGAAGTTGTTAAAATGATATGATTTAACAAGGAGGCTAACTGAAGAAATGGATCAACGCTTTTTTACTTCGGAGTCGGTAACCGAGGGGCACCCGGATAAGGTTGCTGATCAGATCTCTGATGCTATTTTAGATGCCATCTATGAAAAGGACGAGATGGCCAGGGTCGCTTGTGAGACATTGGTGGCTACGGGATTGGTGTTTATTGCTGGGCAGATCAGTACCAACTGTTATGTGGATATTCCCCACATTGCTCGTTCTGTAGTTAGGGATATCGGTTATACCAGAGCAAAATTCGGTTTTGACTGTGACACCTGCGCGGTGCTGACCTCTATTGAGGAGCAGTCTCCTGATATTGCTTTAGGAGTAGATCAGGCTCTCGAAGTAAAAACTGGAGAAATTAAAGTTGAACAAGAATTGGGGGCAGGAGACCAAGGTATGATGTTCGGTTATGCCACAGATGAAAGCCCAGATCTGATGCCTCTGCCTATAGATTTAGCGCACAACCTGGCACGCCGACTGGCTGAAGTCCGCAAGAAAAAAATTCTTCCCTACCTGCGCCCGGATGGCAAAAGCCAGGTAACTGTCGAGTATGAAGGTGATCGACCCCTTCGGGTTGATGCCGTAGTTGTTTCAGCACAGCACAGCCCTGATATTACCCTTGACCAGATAAGAAATGATATTATTGAACAAGTAATCAAAGATACAGTTCCTCCTGAGTATATCGATGAGAGGACTAGGTTTTACGTAAATCCAACCGGGCGGTTTGTGATCGGAGGGCCGCAGGGTGATACAGGGCTTACCGGGAGAAAAATTATTGTTGATACTTACGGAGGAATGGCCAGACACGGCGGTGGGGCTTTTTCCGGAAAGGATCCAACAAAAGTAGATAGATCTGCCTCTTACTTCGCCAGATATGTAGCTAAGAACATTGTAGCAGCTAAACTTGCTCGCAGATGTGAGATACAAGTTGCTTATGCTATTGGTGTGGCAAATCCTGTTTCTGTCCATGTGGACACCTTTGGGACAGGGGTAATTTCCGATGAAAAGATCTGTAGTTTGGTTAAAGAGATCTTTGATTTCAAACCAGCGGCTATTATCAAGAAACTTGATCTGAGAAAACCCATTTATAGGCAAACTGCTTCCTATGGTCACTTTGGACGCCCGGATCTTGACCTTACATGGGAGAGAACCGACAGCGCAGAACTGCTCAGAAGAGAAGCAGAAAGGATCTCGCTGGGAGGCCGCTGTTAGCTGTTATTGTTTAAGCAGGAGTGTTCAGATAATTATAGCCAGTTATAACTGTGATAGTTGTTGTAACTGGCTTTGTATTTTGAAACATTATAGTAGTTTTCTTAAGTGAACTAAAAGAAGAAACCAGAATGATGATGGAGAGTTGATCCATGGAGGAAGAATGTGCAGAGGTTGTTGTTAGAATCAGTCATCCGCGTTTAAGCCATATTTTTCATTACCAGATTCCTCAGGAAATGGAGAAACCGTTACCAGGAACACGGGTAACTGTACCATTTGGCTCACGTACTGTGGAGGGATGGGTTATTGGTTACTCTCAACCTGATCCAGAGATCACTCTACGAGAAATTATTAGGATCGACAGTGAAGAACCGGATTTCAGTGAAGAGTTACTAGAACTGGCACACTGGATGTCCAAATATTATCTTCATCCGATAGGAGTAATTCTTGATCTGATTTCCCCTCCGCGTAAACCCAAAAGGCCAATCCAAGGTTTTCTCTCACCATCTGTTTCTCCTCAGGTGCAGCACCACAATGAAATTGTTTTAACTGATGAACAGAAGATGGCACTGGAGAAGATAAAGATAACATTAAAAAATCGCGAGTATAACAGGTTTCTTTTGTATGGTGTAACCGGGAGTGGAAAGACTGAAGTATACCTCAGAGCTACAGAGGCCGCTTTAACTGCTGGCTATCAGGTGCTTTATCTTGTGCCTGAAATTGCCCTTACACCACAGATGAGCGGGATCTTTCAGAAAAGGTTTGGGGAACAGGTGGCTGTTTGGCACTACAGATTAGCTGGGAGGGAAAGGTATCGTACCTGGGAAGGGATCCGGAAGGGTGAGTTGCGGGTGCTAATTGGTCCCCGCTCCGCTGTTTTTGCGCCTTTTTGTGAGCTGGGGTTGATTATTATTGATGAAGAACACGATCCAGCCTATAAACAGCAGAACAAACCCTATTACCATGCCCGTCAAGTGGCATTATGGCGTGCACGGTATAATCGCGCAGCAGTTGTAATGGGTAGTGCAACTCCCTCATTGGAGAGTTATGCCTCTGCAGCTTGGGGAATAACAAAAGTTCTTTCTATGACCAAGCGTCCTCCTGGGCGCTGTCTCCCTCAAGTGAATGTCGTTGATTTACGTCAGGAGCAGGCAAGTGGTCGTTTGTCTTTTTTGAGTGAATACCTGATAAAGCAAATAAGAGGGCGCTTGGAGAGGAAGGAGCAGGTGATTCTGTTTTTAAATAGACGAGGTTTTGCTCCTTTGGTTTATTGTCCTGTTTGTGGGAATGTTATCAAATGCAAGAATTGTTCTATTTCTCTAATATATCATAAACAGACCGGTGACCTGCGCTGCCATTATTGTAATGCTGTTAGGCCGCTGCCTGGGTCATGCCCTTCCTGTGGCAGTACAAAAAAATTGCGCTTGCTGGGGGTTGGAATCCAGCGGGTAGAAAAAGAGCTTAACAACCTTTTTCCCGAAGCGCGGGTTGTGCGGCTGGATTTCGATACCACCAGAAGAAAAGGGGATTTTCAACGAATTTTAGGAAGTTTTGCCCGGCATGATGCTGACATACTCCTGGGAACACAGATGGTGACCAAAGGGCATGATTTTCCTGGCGTTACTTTGGTAGGGGTTCTTAATGCAGATCTGTCCTTAAATCTTCCTGATTTTCGCTCCGCGGAGCACACCTTTCAGCTCCTAACCCAGGTATCTGGAAGAGCAGGGCGTGGGGCAATGCCCGGGGAGGTTGTTGTACAGACCCTTTATCCAGATCACTACAGCATTAGGGCGGCCTGCCAGGGGGGTGACCAGTTGTTTTACCAAGAAGAGGCCCAGAGGAGATGCTCACAGGGATATCCTCCCTTTGGGGAATTGATCAGGATACGTTTGAGCGGGAAGAATGAAAAAGAGGTACTAAATTGTGCAGACCAGCTTGCTCGGCATATGGATCGATTATTAGGGTCAAACAATATTGCTGTATTAGGCCCTGCTCCAGCACCTGTCCTGAAGGTCAAAGGTTTTTATAGGTATCAGATAATGCTGAAAGGAAACTGCCGCAAGGTGCGCGGCAAGCTCGAGAGCTGTCTGTCTGTTTATCGCCAAAACAATAGTGTTATAATTAATGTGGAAGTAGATCCCTATGGCTTTTGATATGATAAGGAGGCTAGTAAGATGGCTGCTCTTAAAATAGTAGAAATAGGTGAACCTGTGCTGCGCCAGAAGTGCCGTGAGGTAACAGTAATAAATAAAAAAATCAAGAAACTGCTTGATGGCATGAAAGAGACCATGTATAAAGCCAATGGTGTAGGTCTAGCTGCCCCTCAGGTTGGGGTTTCCAAAAGAATTGTGGTAGTGGATGCAGGAGAAGGTTTCTGGGAGTTGATTAATCCGGAAATTGTATTTCAGGAAGGTGAAGAGGTGGATGTAGAAGGGTGTTTGAGTATCCCTGGTGTGGCAGGAGAGGTGAACAGGGCAGCCAGGGTCAGGGTGCGGGCCCTTGACCGCGATGGTCAGCAGCAGGTGATTTCTGCTCAAGGCTTAGGAGCGCGAGCATTACAGCATGAGATCGATCACCTGGATGGTATTCTCTTTATTGATAAAGCAGCTAAAATTATCCGCCAGGAGTCATAAGGAGGGCAGATTATTGAATATTCTCTTTTGTGGTACATCGCAATTTGCTGTGCCCACGTTAGAGCTTTTAATAGAAAATAAATGGGATGTAATAGGTGTTATAACCCAGCCTGATAGGCCCCGGGGC